>JBFJVP010000401.1:0-2926 GCA_041624075.1 Thermoplasmatota archaeon
GGCCGAACTGCCAGTCGGCGGTGCGCAGGACTTGAATCAAGTCCCGGTCGACGCTTCCGTTGGGGCCCTCTCCGCCGGGGATGGCTGGCATGTAGTCGTGGGCTTCCAGGAACAAGTCCTTGGTTTCACCCACCCAGCCCATGTGTTCACGGTCGAGGCCTTCCAGGCGCGGCAGGACCGATTGCGTGAACGGGTACGCCTCGTCCACGCCCAGGGGAACCGGGCCCAGGGGGCTGATGACAACGTGATCCATGTCAGGATCCAGGGTGCCCAGTTGTGAGCCGTACGGTTTGCTGGTTGGCTCCTTGTGGAGGCCCACCTCGCGCTTCTCCTCACCCTCCTTGGCGTAAGGCGTCTCCACCATCGCCGGCACCGGCTCCCCGATCGGGCTAACGCGCTCCTGTAGTCGGGTTCGGATGCGATGGAAGACGGGGCGCCTGTGGGTGAGGCTGCCGGTGTAGCGCAGCGCCTTGTCGTGACTGGTAGGCTCGCGCGCCTCCAGCCACTGCTGGTAGACGGGATCGCCCAGCTTGCGCGTCGCCGCCGCCAGGTACGGGTTGCACGTGGCGCGTTGCTCAACCAACTCCCACAGGGTGCCATCCCGGATGCAGTTGCGGATGCGGCGCAGGTCAGAGAACAGCACGTCCAGGTTGTGGAGGGCAATCTCGCGCTCCCGTTCCTTCTTGGGGGCCTGCTTCAGTTCCTTGACCGTGAAGTGGTCGGCGAGGTGCCCCGCGAAGGGAAACTCGTCAAGATCTGCCAAGTGGAGCGTGCCCTCCGGCGTCATGATGCGGGCATCCTTGGCGTACTTGGCGTAACTACTCGAGTCGAAGATGTCGCAACCCAGCGCCACGGCCAGCGGCATGACCAGGGGATGGCCGGCCCCAAACAGGTGCAATGGCCGGTCCTTGCGCAGGAGCCCCTGGCTGGCCATGATCATGTCGACCAATTCAGGGTACATTTGACGCTCCATGACTGGCACGACGCCGCCGATGGTGTGGTAGTCCACGTCAAGGTCCCGGTACGCCTGGGCGCACTTCTGCCGCAGATCCAGGTTGGTACCCCCCTGAACGGTGGCATTCAGCAGGCTGTTGCCCTTGTGGCCAACGCTAGCCTCGGTGCGCTCGAGCGTCGTTGCAACCGCCTGCTCCGCCTGCTGCCTGGTCATGTCGGGAGTCACGAACAAGTCCAGGCACGTGGCGACGTCCACGCCCATGGCGGCTTGGAAGTCAACGATCTCTGTTGGCCCAACCTCCACGTCGCCGTACACATACATCTGGAACGTGCCCGAGTCGGTCATGACCGGCCCGTCCCAGTCGATGACGGAGTGGACGCCCTCTGCCAAGGCCTTCTCCCGCAGCTTCTCGTGCTTGTGGATCACGTACGAGTTGGTGATCACCATCTCTGCGCCGAAGCGACTGCGCATCTCTTTGGGGGAGATGAGATCGATGTTGGGGTTAACAACGGGCAGGATGGTCGGCGTCGTCACCGTGCCATGGGGGGTCTTGAACCGGCCGATGCGGCCGGCCGCGGCGCGGTCAACGATCTCAAAAGACACGGGCTGCGCGACTTGGGTCCCGTTGATGAGCATTGGGGGCCCACGCGTTGCGCGCGCCTAGCGGGATGGGCTGCAATAAACCACCAGAAAACGGGTAAGAAGGCGAAGTTGGACCGCAATCAATGGCGCCCTGGCACAAAGGAAGGCGCCGATTATTACGTCGGCCACTCCGGCTGCTTGACCAGATCAACTGGCCCATGCCGGCGCTTCTTTGCCATCTGATGTACCAACTGCAACCCCAAACGCATTGCTTCACTCTGGCTTAGGCCCAGGGTTTCAGCATCCCTTGAAAGTCGCTTGGCCGCCTCTTGTGTGATCCGGACTCGCTTGACAACGTCGAGTGCATCCCGAGCCACAATCGGTGCCAGGTTTCTCTCAATCAAAACCGTTTGTGGCACAAATCTTCGGTTTCATGACGATTGGCGGCGGCCTGCGCTGCTGGCCCGCGTCTTTCACACCGCGATCAGTTGCTCGCCAGACTGCCGCAACTGGGTAATCCAGGCATCAAACTCCGCCCAGCCCTCTGCCGGCGCCCGGCGCCAGCGAAACACGCGGCTGAACGCGTTGGTTGCAAAGCCTGTGCGTAGGGCGTGGGCGACCGACGCCAAGGCAGTCTTGGGGTGCCCGTAGAGGTGCAGCAGGCGGTCTCTTTCTTCCTCCGACGCGCGGCCGTGGCGCGGCACCAGGCTGTGGAAGAACTCGTGGGCGAGGATCTGCAAGCCGGTCCGTTTGCCGGCGAGCGCGGCCTTCCACAGGCGCTCCTTGATCCAGATGGTGTCCTGTTCGCTTGGCTGTCCGTCGCCGTCGGTATGGATGAAGGCGCCCGGCGGCGCCAGCGAGCTGTACCAGGACTTGACGCCTTTCTCGTGCAGCCAAGCCTTCCACTGGCCGTCGGGAATGACGACCACCTTGGGTCCATTGGTCATGGGGCCTCCAGTGGCAGCAGACGTTGCCGCGCTCCTATCGACCTCATGGGATTAAGACCGTTGCAAGCAGGCAAGCGTCTGCCCGATCTGCTGGCTATGGCTGGTGGTGGGCGGCGGGAACGCAGCGGTATCCGTCGGGCACGCCGCAACCCGGCGCGTCGCCTAGGGCCGGACTTGGCACGACGGGCAAGAGCAGGCTTGCGGGTCGCGCGGCGTCGTGGAAGATCGTGTTGATGGCTGCTGGCCCGACCGGGCCGTAACCCCAGCGGCCTTCGTTGAACGGAGGGGTGTGGATCTGCACCTGGATCTGGTGGCCCTCGCGGAACTGGTGTCCCAGCGTCATGACGTTCACCAGGAGTTCCGTGGGCTCGCCCGGCGTCAATTCCTGTGCCGTGGTGTGCATGTGGGCGGGCCGGATGATGGTTCCATCGTCCAGGGTCCA
>JBFJVP010000402.1:0-2903 GCA_041624075.1 Thermoplasmatota archaeon
GGCCCGGTCTTCATTGGCGCATGTTCCCGCAGCGGAACAACGATGTTGGGGGCGATGCTGGGCGGCCACTCTACCACGGTCGCAACGCCAGAGTCGCAATTCAAGGAACACCTCTGGCAGTTTGCCACGAGCGACGGCAAAGAATTGGACGGGGCGGCTGCCGCTGGCTTCGTCGCCGACCACTGGAGGCACCGTCTGTGGGAGGCGCCCCTTGATTTGGCCGCCGCCAGCCAATGCAAGGATGTTGCCGACCTCCTGCGCCACGTGGTGGCCACCTACGCCGAGAAGCAGGGCAAGCCCTCGGACGCCCGCTGGATCGACCACACGCCGGACAACTTGTCCTATGCCGGCAAGCTCCTTCAGGCGTTCCCGGACGCGCGTTTCATCCACCTCGTTCGTGACGGCCGTGCCGTGGCGGCGTCCATCATGCCCCTGGACTGGGGGCCCAACGACGCTGTTTCCGCCGCCCGCTACTGGATGCAATGGCTGGCTCCGGGGCTGGCCGCCGAGTTGGTGTATGGCCCCGAGCGGGTCATGCGGGTCCGGTACGAAGATATCCTGGCTGACCCGCGCGGTCAATTGGACCGCATGGCGGCGTTCATTGGCTTGGACGTGGAGCCGGCGATGCTGGCGGGCGGCGGCTTCAAGCTCCCCAAGTTCACGCAGAAGCAGCACGCATTGGTTGATCAGCCTCCGGATGTCACAAGGGCCGAGGCGTGGCGCAGCAAGCTGACGGCTGCCGAGGTAGCCCAATTCGAGGGCATCGTGCGCGAGGTTTTGCCAATGCTGGGCTACACGTTGGCCACGGAGGCGCTGCCCCAGAGCATACCTCTTGCCAGCCGGGCGGCCGTGCGATTGCGTTCGGCTGCACGCAAGGGCCGCAACATCGCCGCGTGGGCGGTGCGGCGCTGGCGCTACATCCCCGGGTCGAGCCGAAAGTGATCCGCTCCATCGGGCATGCAGCCCGCCGGCAACGAGGGGCGTCGACGCCACCAGGCAAGGCAGCGCGTCAGTTAGATGGCACTTGGCACAAGATTGAGGGCGTTAGGTCTGGCGTGTGGGCGTCCTCCGGAACCGGCACGCCAGGCACCAGGAACGAGGCTGCCGCCTGCAAGTAGGTCTGCGGTTGGCTCACGAAGGTGGTGCCAACGACGAGGCTCACCGGGCCCAGGGGGGTCGGGTCCATTGGGCCATGGCGTACCCTGTACGCTGGTGAACCCCCGCAACGGGAGGTTGACTCACGCCGCCACCGTCCCAATCACCAACGCCGCCGCGGCGGTCGCGGCCTGTCACCCCGCGTCCACCCGGTCGTATGCGGCCACAAGGAGTTCGGCAAGTCGGGGCCACGCAAATTGTTGGCCGTGCTGCTGGATGGCCGCTGAATCCCAGCTTGCTTCCATGCCGGCCTGGAGGGCGTCCGCCAATGCCCGCCCGTCGCCGGGAGCAACCATTGTGCCGAAGGCGGGGCTCGTGACGATTTCAGGAACACCCCCCACTCGCGATCCGATGTACGGGAGGCCGCTGGCCAGCGCTTCGAACAGGACGGTGGGGTTGCCTTCGTCGAGGCTGGGCAGGACGAACAGGTCGGCGGCAGCCATCCACCAACCCACATCCTCGTGGGGCACATCGCCTGTGAACTGGACCTCGTGGGAGATTTGCAGATCGCGGGCCTGTTTCTCCAGTTGTGCCCGCAGGGGCCCGTCGCCCACGAGGACAAGCTTTGTGCCGGCGGGGCGCTTGAGAAGGCTATACGCCTCCAGGAGCAACTGATGGTTCTTGATGGCCACCAGGTGTCCGACAGTGAGCAGCACGGTGGCATCGGCCGCCAGGCCGAGCCGGGCTCGCGCCTCGGTCCGGGTCCGCCGGCTGTCAAACTTGGCGGGGTCGAAGCCGTTGGGCACGGTGACCACGCGGGAAGGATCGACGCCGAGTTGGTCAACCAGGATCTTTTCGTTTCGCCGGCTGACCGTAATCACCACGTCAGCGGCGGCCAGCGTGTCCTCGATCAGCCGCCGCCACCTGCGATTCTTGAAGGGCAAATCATAGACATCGAAACCGTGGGCGGTCAAGACGCACGGGACGCCGAGGCGCTTGGCCACTTCGGCGGCGGCTGCCCCGTGGGGATGCAGGAAGTGCCCATGCACCATGGTTGGCTGATAGCCGACCCGGCGCAACTCCCTGAGCGCCGCGCGGGCGAGAAGCTTGCCCAGACGGGGGTTGATGCTGTCGGGGCGAAGGTAGGCCACCGAGAGCGGGCGAACCATGACGTTGGCCGGCACTTCATCTTCGCTGATGGCGTGGCGCCGCGCATACCGCTGCCTGCCACCGAGCAACCGCCCGAGGCCTGGAAGAAGCGCCAGGTTTGCGAGCACGTTGGACCGCGACAAGACACACGCCGATTCGATGAGCGGGGCCGACGCCTCGATCTGGTCCTTGATGAACGCCCTGTAATGGGGCGTCAGGTAGGCGATGTGCAGGGGCCTGGCGGAGGACACGGCTGTAGCAGCCACACGGGGCGCGGGCAAATAGCTGCCTACCGTGGGCGAGGTCCCGGCCGCGGGGGCGTGCAGGCAGGGGTGGCCCTTGGAAGCAGCACCCGGCGGGGCGCTCGGGGGCACCACACGTCGCCACAGCTCCAGGAGACTAGCGTGGATCCCGCGAAAGGACGGCGCGCGATGAGCGGGGACTGGCCCGCGGCGTGGTGCGCCGGGCCAACCAGTGGGTCTTGGTTGCAGCAGTCCTGCTGGCCGTCGCCCAGTTGGCTGGCGCGCTCCCAGCGCCAGTGGCGATGCGGGCCCACGTGGTGGCGGGCTCCGTGGCTCTGGGTGGGCAGCGGCCGGCCGCGATACCCGTAACGGCCCCCAGGTCGTGAAGCCGATGTGGAGGGGAGCCTATCGGCCGAA
>JBFJVP010000403.1:0-2882 GCA_041624075.1 Thermoplasmatota archaeon
GACGCCAAAATAGTCCTCGTACCAGGCCACCAGGCGGGCGGCGAAGTCGCGGCCGCGGTCGCCCAGGCGCTGCTTGCCGGACAGTGCCCAGACCTTGAAGGGAACGCCGCGAGCTTCCACGGCCTCCGTGGCTTCGAAGGGGCCGACAGCGATGGCGGCCAGGTAGCTGCTCATGCGGGGCGTCGGCTCAAAGCGCCACGTGGTGGTGCCATCGGTGTTGTCGTCGTGGCCGGCAAGGGGACCGTTGGCCAGCACCTGCAAGCCGCTGGGGGCAGTGACGGTCCAGGCGAATTCCGCCTTGAACGTGGGCTCGTCGAAGCACGGGAAGATGGCGCGAGCGTCGGTGGCTTCACATTGGGTGGCCAGGCAGCGTTCGTCGCCGTCCTTGCTGAGGTACAAGCCTGCCATGGCGTGGCCCACGGGCGCCGTCCATTCCAAGTGGAGCGTGACGAGCCCGGATACCGGCTTGCCGGGTACGATCTCGATGGTCTCCCGGGGTTCCTGGGCGTGCACCTCGGCAGCTTCCCGCGCCCCGCGGCGCTCAATGGAGGCAGCCGTTACCGTGAGTTTCCTGGCGTGCAGGATGATGCGATCTGCCGATCCAGCCACCTCCAACTCAATGGACGCCTGGCCCGTGAACTCATCACGCACCGGATCCACATGCAAGTGCAGGTTGTACCGGGACGGCTGGATGCTCTGAGGTAGGCGGAACGCCTTGGGGTTCTCCTGGGTGGTTTGCTGCATGGAACCCGCCAACTGGAGGCGGGACTTAACCGGAGGAGGATCGGGTCGGTGCAAGCATCCCCCGAGTCGCCAGGTGATCATCGGCCAAACACCTGCGCACCTTCACCACGGAAGCTTAGTGGCCGTCCCGGCAACTGAATGCCATGGCGTTGCAGGCATCGAGGCAGCAGAAGCCAGCTTCAGGGCTCAGGGAACCGCGCTTCGAGCGGCCGCGGACGGCACGCCCTTCCCGGCAGCCTGCTTCCCTGCGCGCAGCCCAGAGCGTGCAATTGGACCGCGTTGGCGCCCGGCTGGAGGAGTTGCGCTGGCTGCAAAGCCACCGCCCTTCGGATGAGTTGTGTGGCCGACTCGCCTACATGGGGGAACTGCGGGCCTGCCTCAAGTCCGGCATCAACTTCCGCCATGCCCCCGGCACGGCCTGGCGCATCCTTTCGCCTGGCCCCGCAGGGTTTGACTGGGCCAAGGGCGTGACCCTGGAAGCCCGGCGGTGGCACAAGGCGCCCGCACCCCGCCACGAGCCAACCATCCTGATGAGCCGTCCGGCCATGGCAAACTCGCCGACACAAGCGCTTTAGGGCACTCCGGCTCGCGGCAAGCCATGCGAATCGCGGTCGCTCTTCTGCTGGTAGGCGTAGCCTTGGCCGGCTGCACGGAAGACTCCCAGCCCCTCTCCATCGAAACCCTGCCGACCCTTGATGGCTTCACACCGTTGCCCCTGGATTTGGCGCCGCTGCTGTCCCCCCCGATGCTCATCGACGACGTGCGCGCCGGGGGCGAGCCCGTGATCGCCATCACCCATGAAGGAACGATCCTGGTCTCGGCCCACCCGGGCTGGACCCACTACCACCCCAGCGAAGACCCCACCCACGCGGGCACTGAGATCCTGACGCCCGCCAGCGCCCAGAGCTACCTGTGGCGCTCCACGGACAACGGAACCACGTGGACCCACATCGGCCTGCCCGGCAGCTCGGAAGGCCCCCGCTCCATCGGTTTTGGCGTCTCCGACCCTGAGTTCACCGTGATGGAAGACAACACCATCTGCTACACGGATCTGCTGGCGCTTGCATCCAGCAGCGTAGTGTGCAGCACCGATGACGGCCTCACGTGGCTGCCCGGCAATCCCGTGGCTTCCGGTGGCCCCAACGACCGCCAATGGCTTGCTTCGCACGGCCAAGAGTTGTACTTCACGGCCAACTACTTCGCCGACCACCACATCCGCGCTTCCACCGACCACGGACTCACCTGGGAGCGCCGGGGCGATGTGCCGTGCAGCCACGACCTCATTGCCAATCCCCATAATGGCCACTTGATCGTGGGCTGCCCCGACGGCGTGTCCGTCAGCGACGACGGGGGCTGGACGTGGAGCGACGTGCGCACCGTGCCCAACGTGCCCGTGGGTGGCCAGCGCATCATGGCGGAACCCGCCATTGACGCCGCCGGCAACGTGTGGATCACCATGACGCAAGGGGAGTCCGGTTTGTTTGCCGCCGGCAGCCCCGATGAGGGACTCACTTGGCCGTGGATCATTGACTTGACGCCCCACTTCGAGAACTTCCTTGCAAGCGGCCAAGCGGTCGGCGAGGCCGCCAACGCGAGTGCCAGCACCGGAACGTTCGTGTGGCCCTGGATCAGCGCTGGCAGCGACGGCCGCTTCGCGGTCACCTGGATCGGTGCCACGGACGCCGTGGCCAGCCGCGAGCACACGGGCAACTGGTACGTCTTCACGGCGTTCGTGTACGACGCCACCGGCGCCCCATCCGTGGTCGTGCGGCAGCTGACGCCTGAGCCGATCCACGTTGGACCGATCTGCCAGAACGGCACCAGTTGCCAGGTCCTTTCCATGACGGGCAACGACGAGGGCGACCGGCGGCTGGGCGATTTCTTCGAGACCACCATCGACGCCCAGGGTTACCTGCACGCCACTTGGAGCAACACGCGCGCCCAGTCCAATGATGTGATCAGCCACCCCGAGTACGTTCGCCAAACAGGTGGCCAGCCACTCCTGACGCCCGAGGACATCGGCGTCTGGATGCCGACGCAGGGCTGACGGAGCCGATCTGCCTAGTCAAGCGGGAACCGTTTCCCAACTAGCCACAGACATTTTGGCCACCCCAATATATTCCCGGTGGGTTATTTAC
>JBFJVP010000404.1:0-2850 GCA_041624075.1 Thermoplasmatota archaeon
CCTCAAATCGCGGGCCCGGACGGTGGCGTCGTTACCGATCGCCAGGATCCAGGTCCAAGGCTCGCGACATGGGCGCGTTATTTAGCCGTATGGCTGGCTTGCGCCGCCTGCTTTTCCGCCGTCTGGGCGACGGCCAACGCCAAGTCGCTAAAGATGCGGCCATGAATGGGGTGGAGCGCGTTCCAGTACAGATGGCCGGCCAGTCCGCGGGGGGCAAAAAGGGCAACCTGGGAAAGGGTGGTCTGGTCGCCACCGTCGCCGCTGCCGCCCTCGCCCTCGATGACCCACTCCAGCCACGCCCTGCCGGGGAGCTTCATTTCCGCGCGCAGGCGCAGAAGGCGTCCTGGCTCAGCTGCTTCCACGCGCCAGAAGTCCACGGCCTCTCCGGTGCGCAACTCGTGGGGGTGGCGGCGACCCCGCCTCAGCCCGGGCCCTCCCACCACGCGATCCATGCGCCCACGCAGCGTCCAGGCCCAGTTCCACGCCAGCCAACCGGTGCTTCCTCCCAGGGAAGCCACCACATGGTACACCACGTCCGGGGGCGCCTTGACCGTCCGGGTGCGCACCTCACGAATCAGGCCCTCGCGGGTCTCCAACGCATGACTGGCATGCCCCGCCAGGGCACCGCTCCACTGGGTCTCCACGCGGCCTTCATCGAGGCTTGCCAAGGCACGGCCGACGGCTTGACGGTACGTCATGGGCTTGATCGACGGGAAGATGGCACGAGCGCGGGTTGTGTCCGCCACCAAGGGTTCCGTGATGCCCTGGATCAGGGGGATTGCCGACTGGTTCGGAATCGGCGTCACCAGTTGAACCCACAAGCCCGACAGGTGAGGAGTCAGAACCGGCACTGGCACGATGCGACGCGTCAGCCCTCGCTCCTTGGCGTACCCTAACATCATATCCCGGAAGCTCAAACGCTCACCGCCGATATCGACGATACCGCTGGGGCCCGCTTCCAGGGCCGCCACCAGGTAGTCCAGCACGTCCCGCACCGCGATGGGTTGGATCTGGTTGTCGATCCAGCGAGGCGCCACCATCACTGGCAAACGCTCCGTCAGGTAGCGCACCATTTCAAACGACAAGCTGCCGCTGCCCACGATCGGGCCCGCCCTGAACTCGGTCATCGGCAGGTGGTGCGCCAACACTTCGCCGGTCTCCGCCCGGCTGCGCAAGTGTTCGCTGGGCGCCGCAGCCGGCATCAGCCCGCCCAGGTAGATACAGTGGGCCACGCTCTTGGCCGCCGTGGCAAAATTGGTGGCCGCCCGCACGTCCCGGGCAGCAAAGCCCGCGCCCGCACCCATGGCGTGCACCAGGTAGTACGCTGCATCGCAACCGTCCGCGCACCCCGCAAGGCTCTCCGGGTCCAAGAGATCTCCACGAACCACTTCGACTCCGTTGGACCACGAGCGCCCCTGCACGCGAGCCGGATCCCGCACCAGCACGCGGACCCGGTGGCCGGCTGCCAGCAAACGGGGCACCAATCGCCCGCCAACATACCCCGTGGCACCCGTAACAAGAACCTGCACGATCCCCCATCCCCGCCTCCCAGTGAAGGGCTTGCGTTGCGGGTCAAACGTGGTTGCGCAGGCGCAGCTCCCGCGGGTAGGGGTTGAGGTAACTCTGGGTCCGCAACCAATCCGGAACATCAACAGCGCGCACGTAATGGCGCAGCAACGTCACCGGCACGATCAACGGCACCAAACCACTCTGGTACTGCGTGATCACTTCCTCCAGCTCCTGCCGGTCGCCGTCGGGCACCAGTCCCCGCAGGTAGCCCGCCAAGTGTTGCAGGACGTTGGCGTGCCGGCCGGGCGTCGCTGGCTCCGCCATGGCCTCCAAGAAACCCGCTGCATACTCATCAAGCAACTCCGTCCACGCCGCCGGCTCCCGCGCGGACACCCCCGCCTGGGCCACCAGCCGCCCCAAACGCGCCACCGCATCCTGCTCGTGCGCCATCAGGGTCGCCTTATGGCTGGCGTGAAACTCGATCAAATCCGCCGGCCGAGGCTCGCCTTCAAGAAACTGCGTCCACCTAGCGTACGCAAACACCCGATCCAGGAAGTGCTCACGTAGACCAGGGTCGCGGAGCCGGCCCTCTTCCTCCACCGGCAACAGGGGAAACTGGGCAGTCAACTCCTGTGCAAAAAGGCCCCTGCCGCTGCGGCTCGGCGCACCCTCATCCCGGTAGATCTTCACCCGGTACAAACCGCACGACGGACTGTCCTTCTTGAACACAAAGCCATGCAGCGCCTCCCCGCGCAGCAACGGGACGCGCTGACGGGCATACGCCTGCATCGCTTGCGTCCAGTCCTTGCCACTATTGACGCCCACCATGGCCACGCCATCGCCAGCGGCCACCAATCGCACTGCCTCCCGGGGCGTTCCCATGCCCACCTCGTCCTCAGGGCACACCGGGACCCATTCAACATGGGGTCCCAGTGTCTGGGTCAAGAAATCGTCGCGCTTGTGGCCTCCATCAAAGCGCACCAATTGCCCAAGAAGGCAGGCGCTGATGCCGATTCGAATCTCCGGGTCCACGCCCCAACAGGAGCCGCAACCCGCAAACCGCTTGTGCTTGGGGCCTAAGCCACGGGAATCCGCTGGCGGATGCGGCGCATCTGCTTGGCAGCTGCCTGCCAGGATTCGATGCGCTTGGCCGTGATCGCAGTGCCCAACACGTTGGTTTCCAGCTTCGCCAAGTAATCGTTCACCTGATCGGCGATGGCGCGCGGGCTACGCTGCTTCAACTCTTGAATCCCCGCAATGCCAGCCCTTGCCAACGCCTCGGCGTACTGGGGACCAACGCCGTTGATCTTCATCAGCTCCGCCATCGCCTGCCACTGCTCG
>JBFJVP010000405.1:0-2847 GCA_041624075.1 Thermoplasmatota archaeon
ACACGGTCAAGGGCATGGACTTGAGCTTCGCCGGCATGGCCACGGCGGCCCAACGACTGGTGGACGACGGCATCCCCTTCGACGACGTGTGCTTCAGCCTCCAGGAAACCGCATTCGCCGCCCTGTGCGAAGTGGCCGAGCGGGCACTGGCCCACACGGGCAAGCAGGAGATCGTGCTCGGTGGCGGCGTTGCCTGCAACAGCCGACTCCAGGACATGGCGCGCCAGATGGCCGAAGCCCGGGGCGCCTCGTACTTCTGCCCACCGCGCCCGGTGCTCATCGACAACGGAGCGATGATCGCCTGGTCAGGCCTGCGACGCCTGCGCGTCGGCCAAACCACGAGCCTGCCCGAAAGCACCGTGATGCCCCATCAGCGCACGGACCACGTGGAGGTGGTGGCATGAGTGCCACCTTTGCACCGGTGCGGGGCGCGGAGGCCACCGTACAGGAGGCCACGTTTCTTGGCAAGTCGGTGTTGACCAAGACCCGCGTGCCCAAGCCCTACCGCCTCAAGCAACTCGACGACCGGCTGCGGGACGAGCGCACCCGCGACGAGGCCCAATTGCTGCTGGCGGCCCGCCGCGCTGGGGTCCCGGTACCCATCGTCTACGATGTTCACCGCGCCGGCGCTGCCATCACCCTGGAACTCATCGAGGGCGAAGTCCTCCGAGCGGTGTTGGCACGCGACGACGAGAACACCGCAGCGCTGCGCCTGGCAACCCTGGGCCGGCACACCGCAGCCCTGCACAACGCCGGCTTGACCCACGGCGACCTGACCACCAGCAACGCCATCGTGCCCAGCGCCGCCCTGGCCGCCGAAGACCCGACCCAATTGGTCCTGATCGACTTCGGTCTCGGCCAATTCACCCAAGAGCACGAGCCCCGCGGCGTCGACCTGCACTTGATCGAGGAGGCACTGGAAGCCACCGACGACCGCGTGCAGATGCTCTTCTCCACGTTCCTGGCCGCCTACGCCCAGCGAGCCAAGGACGCAGCCACCACGATCCAGCGCCTTGAAGGAATCCGGATGCGTGGGCGGTACCGATAGCTACCGGTAGCCTAACGATGCCAGGACGGAACCGGTCATTGGACCACGCACGTCGAGGATCTTGCCATTGTGCGCCGACGCCGCGATGATGGCCCAGTTGTCGGGAGTAAGCTGGAAGTCCAGGTGCCACCGTGCTGCCCCCATTGGGTGGGGGGCAATGCTTGGCTCCCGAAACTCGAGTGTGGTCGCTCGCAGGTCCGCGATGTCCATCCCCACGCTGTTTGCCACCCCGAGCACAACCGTGTCCGTTGGCAGCAGCCGCGCGGGCGCGTGGAATCCGTCGTAGGTTTCATCCCACTCCCGCAACGAGTCCTCGCTAGCCAGTTGGGTTGAAAGCCACGGACTGGGCGGCCCTTGCACGGCTGCTCCTGTAGCGCTCGCCGTAAACCGTTGAAAGGGCCCAGGGTTCCCGTCGGTGTACTCGTGGCTTTGCCGCCACATCTGGCGGACCTCTTGCCCCAAGGCTTCGGTAGGACCATGGCTGATCTGGATACTCCCGGGGATGACGCTCCCCGCCTGAGCGACCCAGTTCTGCCAAGCCGGGGACTGGCCAATGGCTTCGAACCCCGCCTGGAGTGACCACTGGTGGGGCCAATCCTCAGCCTCACAAGGCAGCAAGCCGCAGGCATGCGGCGGATCTCCCTCAATCACGGGCGCTGGTTCGCGAATCGTGGGCAAGCGCACCGCGGTACCCGCGCTGCTCCAATCCGTTCGCGTCATCGTGGCCTCGAAGCCTGAGTCCACGACCCAAACACGCATCGTGTCAGGTAAGAGCGCCGACCAATCCCCTTGCGCGGCGGCCCCCAGATGGGCTGTTTCGCCCCCAACGAGCGGACATTCCTGATCGCAGGCCGCACGAGCTTCCATTTCCCAGCCATCGTCGTGGGCACCATACGCCACTGACGCCGGACCCCATGATGTCACAAGGCCGTCGGCCAGCAACGGCCACAAGAACCCAAACCGCAACAATCGATCCCATCCGAGCGCGCCGTTGGAGACCAGTGCCCACGTGTTGGTCGGCAGGACTTGATCGACACCCCAGGCAAATGCGGCAAAGTTCGCACCGATGAACGCCTCCAGCGCGCCGGAGCTAGCATTGTAGGTCCAGTTGCCAATAACGTCCACGCCACCGGGCTTGACGATGCGCGCGGTTTGAAGAACGGTTGCGCCCCGCCATTCTAGATCCACGTGAACCGTGTCATTGCCGCCGCCCCATTCGACCAAATACGTGGCGAATTCCCGTTCACGCGGTTGAATGGTCTCCGTCAGCGCGGCGTCGGGGGTGAAACAACCCGCCATGCCAGCCACCACGACCCAACATAGCAACGGGAAAACCAGGATCTGCAATGTGGATCGACTCATGGTAGGGGCGGCCCTGGGGGCACAGGGCCCATGGACACGCCCATGGCACCCGCCAATTGATTGTTAACATCTGTGTGGATGGGGACCTCGTCGCATGTGTTGGCTTCATAACGAGTCTTCAGAAGCCACGCCCCGCGTGTGTCCACGTCCAAGTCCAGCGGCGCCGTGGCAGTATCCAGCAGTGCCTGCGCCTGAGGAGACACGCGTTCCCTGAGGGACTTGTAAGTGGGGTGGCTGCGGACCTCCTCGATCGGCATGCTGCCGGAAAAATCGAAATCGCCCGTGACGGCCAATTCGATGTTGGGTCCCTGGTTGGGATTAGGTCGAACGTACGACCCGACAAAGCTCAGACCCAGCCAGTTAAACTCCGCCCCGCCATCCTTGCCCTTGCCGTCGCCCCCACCCACGAATTCGTAGTCCCAACTCGCCGTTTCAAC
>JBFJVP010000406.1:0-2813 GCA_041624075.1 Thermoplasmatota archaeon
CTTGGCCTCGAATGCGACATCAACCATCATCCAACGAGGGTCGTCGGGCGACGCCTTGGGGTCATGGTACTTGCTGCCTGGGTCCAGCGCCGTAAAGTCTGGGTACGCGTGCCGGGCCACGCGGGCCAAGCCGGCAACGCCGGGGGGCTTGGTGTTGGAGTGATAGAACAGAACCCGGTCGCCCACTTTCATGTCGTCCCGCATGAAGTTGCGGGCCTGGTAGTTGCGAACGCCATCCCAATGGGTGGAACCATCTCGTTCCAAATCGTCAATGGAATAGACTTCGGGTTCTGATTTTACCAGCCAGTGCCGGACCATGGCGTGCGCACACCGGACTCGTTTACGGAGGTTTTGTACCAGCTAGGCGGCGACCAATTGCTCGGTCACGGCCTTCTCAGCGCCCGCAAGCATTTCCTTCATGGCTTTGCGCATCGTCGCGTTGGCCATCCAACCCGTCAGGAAGCCACCCGCCATGGCGGCGTCCCATGCGGCCACCACGATGGTCTTCCCGTTGACTTCTTCAAACGTAAAGGTGGCAATCATTCGCTTGAGGGGGACCTTGCGGAATTCCGTGGCGCGGAACGTGATGCGCTCGCCGTCTTCCCACGCCGTGATCTGCTCGTTGACGCCGCGGCCGCCGCCAAATTCGCAGGCCCGCGAGCCACCGACGCCCGCGACGTTTTCGATGGCTCGGCTCTCTTCGATTCCGGGGTGGAAACTGGCCACGTCTGCGTAATTGGCAAAGAGTTCCCATACGCGGTCTTTGGGCGCATCAATCGTGTGCGTGACAGTGCCAATGGCCATGATTGCCGCACAGCTTCGCAGCCTTAACACATGCGGACCAAGCCTTATGGGTCCCCGGCTGGGGCCGGGGCGTTGCCCGCAGAAATGCATCTCCGTTTGGCAGGCTTGCCGGCGTGACGCCATTCCGGACGAGTGAACGGGTTCGGGCCATCGCTCTTGAACTCGCGTGCCAATCCCCTTGGGTACACGAGGCATCCATGCACCGACCCGATCTCCCCAAAACCCCGAGTCAGGCTCTGCGAGGCTTCATCCATCACCCGAGCCCCGTCGTGCTGGGCGTCCTGGCCATCGCTTTCACGGCCGCACGGGTGTGGCTGGGGAACTGGAGCTGGTACGACTTGATTGGACCCGTGGCCCTCGTGGTCGCTTGGCCGTTTTACGAGTGGATGATCCACGTGTTCCTATTGCATGCCCGGCCGTTTAGGGTGGGGCGCAAGACAGTGGATTTCAAGGTGTCCCAAATCCATCGCGAACACCACGCCGATCCCTGGGATCTGCCCAAGTCCTTCATTCCGTTTCATATGGTGCCGTTGTCGGGCATTCCAATGATCATCGCGGTCTTCGTGTTGGCTCCGACGCTTGAACTTGCAACGGGCTTCATCGCGGTCTATCTGTGGCTGAGCCTCCACTACGAGTGGTGCCACTACTTGGCCCACATCGACTGGTGCCCGCCGCTTGCCTACTACCGGAAACGGGTCCGCCTGCATCGGTTGCACCACTTCCACCACGAGCGCCTCTGGTGGGGGGTCTCCACCTATCTGGGGGACACGGTACTTGGCACCGGGCCGGACGTCAAAGGTGCGCCCCGGTCGCAGTACACTCACGATCTGTTGGGGCCGGAGTCGGGCCTCCCGGTCAGAGTGGGTCGCCGCTAGCCCGGGGTCGCTGCCCGCTCACCCTTGCCAGGTCCCCGTGACTAGCCGCGAACCTTGAACTGGCCCGCGGTGCTACGGCTGGAATGTGCAACGGATTGGTTGCTTGGCCAGGGAACGCACAAGTTCAACGCCTCCGTCACGCGCGTTGATGCGTCTTCCACCTCGGCGACCAAGCCGCGATGTGGATCCATCGTGATGCGGTGTTGGACGTGGCGTGTCCCCACGTAGCCGCCCACGCTCCGGCGCCACTGGCCTGGCTGGGCGACAACCTCTCGCCGCTGGATGATGTGGCCGTCATCAAGAAGCAAGTAAGCCAGTCCATCAGGAAGGACGCCGCCATATGCGATCGTGAAACGGCTACCTCGGAGCATGGGGTCGCCGGGGCGCAGTTTGTTGGCGCGCGCCACGAGGGCCAATGCCTCATCAATGGACCACTGCGCCGTGGTTGTGCTCATGACTGGCACCAAGTCCTTGGTAGTTCAAAATCGTGTGCACTCGGGAGGCTTTCTGGCGCGGCTGGCCGTGCTTGCACCTTGAGCGTTGCACCAAGTGAAGGGCTTTGATGGAGTGTCCTTTCTCATCCGCTATGCCCGGTCTGCCGGGCCCGGTGGTTGTATGGTTGATTCACGAACCCGATTCCCTGTTGTTCTGCTCGCGCTGACTTTTGCGATCGCCAGCCTACCAGGCCCCGGCGCCGCCCATGAGGGGTCGTACCCCATTGTACTGATTCCCGGTTGGCACGGCGATGGCGATGGCTTTCGCGAAATGATCCCCAAGCTGGAGGCCCAAGGCTTCACGGTCCTGGACTTTGATTCGTCCAAGCCCGGAACCCAGGCGCTCAGCTATGCGCCCACCCTGGGCGGCCAGCACATCTCCTACGTGGCTGGCAAGATCGTCGAGGAATCCATCCAGTCCGCCCTAGCCGCCAATGGCTATCCGGCTACCCAAAAGGTCGACATCGTTGCCCACTCCATGGGCGGACTGGTTTCCCGATTCCTCATCGAACAGCCCGGCGCTGACGTGGACTACTGGTCAGAGGCCACGGGGTGGTATGGTGACGGCACCCCCGATGTGCGCACCGATTGGGCCAGCCGCGTGGATGACCTGATCATGCTGGGCACCCCCAACCACGGC
>JBFJVP010000407.1:0-2791 GCA_041624075.1 Thermoplasmatota archaeon
CCGTCCTGTTCAAAGTCGTATTCGACGTAGCCGGGGGATGAGTAACCGTACCAGGTGTGGAACGTCTGGCCCGCGGGCACGGCGACGCCGACATCGGGGGTGCAGGACGTTGAGTGCGTGCCCAGGCCGACTGCCTCGCTGGTCTTGTAGCGGTCATCCGGGGGTTGGGTGTTGATGGGGAAATCCTGCATGCCGTCCACGTGCATGTACAGCGTGGTGGGCGTGGACTCCACGGTCGTGTGGGGGCCGGGCGAGGCGTTGGCAGGCAGGGCCGCGAGCAGGATGAACGTGGCCAGGCAGATGCGAAGCATGCCGATCACGCGGGCGTGAGGGGGTTAAGGGGGCTGGTTGGTTTGGTCAAAATTTGAACGATGTAACCGCGCCGAGTGGTGGGTCGATTAGGGAAGGTCGAACACCAGCACTTCAGCGTCGCCGTCAGCTTCGATGCCAAAGGGCTGCGACAGGCCGGCCCCGTCTCCGGGGCCCAGTGCTGTACCGTTCACCTTGATGTTGCCGTGTGCCACGTGGATCCAGGCGTGGCGGTTGGCTGGCAAGGCCACGTGCGCCGCGTCGCCGGCTTTCAGCCGCCCGGCGTGGATGGTGGCGTCCGCGTTGAGGGCAATGCCTCCCGCGTGTCCGCCGGCGCTGGCGACGATCTGCAGGCCGGAGTCCAGGTCGAACGTCTTCTGGGCGTAGCCTGGCTCCAGGGCGTGGTCTTCCGGCTGGATCCAGATCTGCAGGAACTCGGTCTGGCCGTCGTGGGCGTTCATCTCGGCGTGCACGACGCCGGTGCCTGCGGTCATCCGTTGCACGTCGCCAGGGCGCAGGACATGCTGGTTACCCATGGAGTCCTGGTGACGCAGGGCGCCACGGAGGACGTAGCTGACGATCTCCATGTCGCGGTGGGGGTGTTGGCCGAATCCGGTGCCGGGCTGGATGGTGTCCTGGTTGAGGACGCGGAGGTTGCGGTAGCCCATCCAGTCCGGGTCGTGGTAGAAGGCGAAGCTGAACGTGTGGTAGGTGTCGAGCCAGCCGTGATTGGCGTGGCCGCGCTGGTTGGCCTTGCGCACTGCAAGGCCAGGTGCTTGCGTGTGTGTCAAGCTGCGGCTCCCGGGGTGAGGCGCTCTTGCACCCACTCGGGTCGGTGGGTCCACGTCACGATGCCGGTGAGGATGGTCAGGACGATGCTTGGCGGCAGGCCGGCCCAGTCGGCGTTGGCGAGGTGGGTGACGGTCGCGCCGAGCATGGTTCCCATGAGGATGGCGGCCCCGTAGAAGCGGCTGCGGGGGACGATCATGGCGATGGCGGCGCCGATTTCGATGATGCCGATGGCGGGGATGGCCCAGGCGGGGACGCCCAAGTCGCCGAGTTGTTCGTCCATGCCGCCGGTGAGTTTGCCGGCGCCGGCGCCGAGGAACGCGAGGCCCAGGAGGCTGATGCCGATCCAGGTGAGGATGGTTCGGGTCTTGTTGGGTGTGTGGGTCATGGTGCTCACGAGGGCCACTATGCCAGGCGTAGTATTTGACTACCAACTTCGTAGTCTGATAGTTACTATGCTGTGGGAGACTCTAACCTTGATATAGGAAAAGTAGCCACTACCAATTGAGAAGCCATGCCTGAAGGTCCCTGCACCAACGCCCCCGGCGGTTGCCAAATCGACGAACTGTTCCAACTGCTCGGCAAGGCCCACATGCTGGATCTCCTGCACACAATCATCCATCAACCCGGCCCCCACCGCTTCGTCGACCTGCAAAAACGCCTCAGCCTCAGCCCCAACACCCTCAGCAACCGACTCAAGGGCCTCCACGACGCAGGACTTGTCTCCCGCACCGCATTCAACGAAATCCCTCCCCGCGTCGACTACGACGCCACCGCCAAGGCCCGCGACCTCACCCAAGTCTTCCGCGCCCTCCACGAGTGGAGCCAACGCCACAACCTGGAACCCGAAATCGTCGCCTAAAGGCCCAAACCGGCCACGCCAACGGTTAAGCCCCACACCCGTCGTCCAACGCCCATGCGCACCTTCCTGCCCGTAGCCATGCTGCTCATCGTCAGCCTCGCCGGCTGCGCCGAAGACGAACCGGACCCCGAACCATTGGCCCCCCCGCAGGAAGTGTGGCAGCCCTACCCCTACACCTTCAAGAACGACGCCAGCGGCTGCAACCTCGGCGTCGCGGTCGTCATGCGCGACATGGCCGCCCTGGCCGAATTCCTGCCCGAAGGCTACGTGCCCGCCGACGCCCAAGCTCTGCTGGGCACGCCAACACCCACCGGCGATGGCGCTGCGCTGTTCTCCATCTACTCGTGCGCCGAGGCCAGTGCCGCCAACGGCACACTCAACGCGGCAGAAATCAACATCCTCATCGAGGAGCCAACCAACAATATCACGGCCGACAAGCCGGCCACCGCCCACTACTACCTCATCGAAATGGTGGCGGACAACGCCAACGTCACCGCGGCCTTGGCCGACAGTGAATTCAACGTCCTGCCAGGGGAAGCCATGTTCCGCTTCAACGGCATCCCGCCCCGCTTTGGCAGCCAAGGCAGCGTCGTCTTCAACGAGACCACGTACTACGTTCTCAACATCCCCGCCACGGTCCCCTCAACCCTGGAGGGCCTCAGTCGCTTCTGGCAGCAAACGCCCAACGGTACGGCGTACTACGACTACCAGATGACCTCCCAAATCCTGGTCGGCCACGTCGCCTGCGTGTTTGGCGCCGCCATCGCCGTGGCCGTGGCCGGTGGATCCGGCTGCCCGCAAGGCCAGTCTCTTGGCATCACGGTGCAAGAC
>JBFJVP010000408.1:0-2785 GCA_041624075.1 Thermoplasmatota archaeon
AGCATGGGTGGCGAGATTGATGATCTGAAGGCCGGATTTGGCCAGTTGGTAGGCGATCTGCAAGCCTTGGGCTTTGACTTGGCATTTGGCCTCATCGTGTTTGGGTGGGCGCCGGGAGGCGAAGGACCGATCAACACTGACGGTTCGCTGAATTCTAACGTGGTTTCGCCGTTATCGACTGATACGACGGCGATGCAGGCGATGCTCAACGGATTGACTGCCAACGGCGGCTGGGAGCCTTGGGGCGACGCCATCTACATCCTGAACCATCAGACATCGTGGCGGCCGGGCAGCCAGCGCATTGGGGTCATTGCGACCGATGAGCCGGTTGATGAGGGCCGCCGCGTGCCGGGTCCCCTGACGCGTACCTACGGGAACGACTACGATGGCCCCGTCTTCTACGATGAACTGCACCAAGCGGCTGCCAACCAGATTGCCCTTGCCGCCATCGACAGCGGAGGCGGCTTGACGACCACTCAGTTGCAGGCTGCGGCGTCCATCACCAGCGGTTCGTACACGCCGCTGGCTCACGGTGCTTCCGGTTTCATTCAGGCGGTCAAGCAACTCATCCTGGAATCGGTCAGCTCCCCGTACCGCGCTTCGGAGGCCGCAGGGTACATCCAGCATGTCAACGCGCCAAGCAATCCTGAGTTGACGATTGCGGCGACCAGCGCGACGGCCGGCTCCGGCCTGCCGTTTAGCCAGCAGGAGACATTCGCCGAGCAGCACTTGCCGGCGTGGGGCCCGTTCGCCGCCGGCTCAGTGGAGGCGTTGATGAGCCAATCGTCGATTGCGGGTGACGAGGATCATGCCCATGCCCGCGCAGTTGCAGACCTGGAACGAGTGTCCCTGTTTGGCGGGCAAATCGTAGCTGATTCGGTCCATGTGGTGGCCGATGCCCAGCGCTCGCTGGGCTCGGATCCCGCAGCCAACCGGGCAGGGTCTTACATCACCAACCTCCGCGTGGGCTCCATGGTGTTTCCCCAGGT
The DNA here is from genome assembly GCA_041624075.1 of Thermoplasmatota archaeon. Lineage (GTDB taxonomy): Archaea > Thermoplasmatota > E2 > JACPAO01 > JAHFTW01 > JBFJVP01. The sequence goes on from JBFJVP010000408.1 coordinate 990, forward strand.
CAGTACCCCCATGACGATTCCCCTGCCCGGCGTGGGTACGGTGCATATCCTGGAGACCGTGACGGGCACAAACGACGAGCACGCGGCCATTCTTGTGCGGGGCATCCATGTGGATGTTGACACGCCCAACCAGCGGGCAACAGTCATCGTTGGACAAGCTGCGGCACACGCCGGATGCACGCCCGCACCGGCCCGGTTGACCCACTGGTACGACAACGATGCCGGCACCGGGACCGATGTCGGGGACGACCCGGCCAGCGCCCACGGCCTCGCGTTGCCGGCGCTGATTGCTGGCCGGTTGGGCGCTGATGGCGACCGCGCCGACGCCTACTCGTTTGCCACGGCCGGCCCGGGGGAGGCGATCTCGATCACGCTCAAGCCATCCGAGCGCGCCGAAGTGGACTTCGGCCCCACTTACTCGGAGTCCTTGCCGGCCCCACCGGCGCCGCCGACGGTTCCAGCCACGCCGCCGGAGCCCGATGTCGCAACAGGCGTCCAGGGCCTGCGGGCTACCCTCGTGGATCCCATGGGCAAGGTTCAGGAATCGCGCACCACGACGCTGACGGCGCCTGTCACCTTCGAATTCAACCCTCACTTTCCAGGTGATTGGACGGTCATCGTGTCCACCTCGGTCAACGCCATCACGAACTACACGCTCGCCGTGGCCACGTACAGCTTGCCCGTGTACGAGGGCGAGGGCACCATCGGTGACTCGGATGTGTCGGGAATCTGCGGCGGGGGGCCACTGGTTTCACAAGGCGCGCACACCGGAACCCTGTACGGCGCCGACTTCGAGGATTCCGTGCGGTTCGAGGTCGAAATGGGAGACATCGTCAGCGCGGTGCTGAAACCCAGCGAAAACGCCGACGGTGCGCGCTTCCAGGTGCACCTCTACGACGACCAATGCGTGCTTCGGGCGTCGGGGGTCTGGACGAATCTGATGCCCGAGGGCTCCCCCCGGGCGGCGCCGGTGCTCAGCGCCGAAAGGGATGGCGAGTGGACGGCCCGGATCGTTCGGGAAACGGACGCCGTGGGCAACTACTACCTGACGCTCACCGTTGCCAATCCGATGCCGCCTGTGCTTGGCCCCGATGCAGGCACCAACACTGACGCCGGCGACACGCCCGCAGGCGGCATTCCCATCGAGGCCGGTTTGCACCAGGGCCGCTTCCATGAGACGGACAACGTGGACTGCTACACGTTCACCAGTGACGCCCAGGATTACGTTGTCCTGACGGCCACGCCTTCCGCAGGCATGGATCTGGCCATGACGTACTACGGTGCTGGCGAGACGGTCACCAGCAACCAGCCCTTGTCCGTACCGGAAGCGGTGGCTCGCATGTCCCCGGGCGGCGCGGAGTCGGTGTGCATCCACCGCATCAGCGGCGGCGGCCAGTACATGCTGAGTCTGGCGCAGGTCCCGCGGCCCTAGCGGGATGTCGGGTCGCCATGAAAGGCCGCGCAAGCCACCCAAGTGCTTACGTCCAACCGGCGCTCCCCGGTCCAGCCGGAAGCCAGGTTAGATCCGGGCCGGCCGAGGAGAATCCATTCGTGTCTGGCAAGAGCTACGGTGGCGGCACCGTCACAGTCCAAGTTGACCAAAACGGCATTGCGACGATCACCATCAACAGGCCCGAATCGCTCAACGCCCTGAACGAACAGGTGCTGGATGGGCTCCACGACGCCTTGGTTCAGTTGCGCACCCAATCGATCATGGGTGTCATCGTGACGGGCGCTGGCGACAAGGCGTTCGTGGCCGGCGCCGACATCGCAGAGATGGTGCAATTCCACCCCAA
>JBFJVP010000409.1:0-2780 GCA_041624075.1 Thermoplasmatota archaeon
ATAAGGTCCGGCTGCAACTCCTCGATGGCCGCGCGCACCTCACCGTAGGCATCCCGGATCGTCTGGTAAGCCGGGTTCTTCTCCGGAATCAGCAGGGGGTGCGGCTGGCCGGGCACGATGAAGGACGCGACGATGGAGCCCTGGGGCATCGCGATTGCGACGCGGCGGCGGTCTTTCACGGTTGCCACTGACTGCGCTTAACGGATGCCCACACGGCCACGGACCGCCAGCGGCTGACCGGGCCCTCGGCCGGGCCCCCGCACCTGCCCCATCGAGTAAAGGCGCCCAGCACGAGAATGCATGATATGAGCGAGGACAGCGGCCAGCAACGGGCTGTCCCATGGACTCAGCGCCTGCTGGCCTGGCTTCGTCAGATGCCTCATCGCCCAGGCACGGCGGCGGCCGTAACCGGTGGTGTCATCGGGACGCTTTTTGGCGGAGTCATCGGCATCCTGCTAGCCTCGCTCGTGGGCTTCGTCCTTTGGCACCGCCGCAGCGGCATGAACCTGCAGCTCAAGCCACCTGGCGTGCTAAGCCAGACGCTGCCAGCCGTCGGCCGCCAACTGGCAGCCATGGTGTTCTTCCTGCCCATCGCGTCGTTCCACGCGATGCCTAGCGGCCACTCGCCGGACACGCTGGTGAAGTACGCCAGCATCGTACTGGCCAAACCGTCCAACCTGTGGAGCGCCCGCGCCTTCGACCCGTTCCCCGGCATCCCCGTGGTCGTGCTGGCCGCCATGGCCCTGATGTTCTGGGGCCTCTGGTCGCCGCGGCGGACCCTGAACAAGGTCGCGCTCCTGTCAGGCTTCACATTGTACCTGTTCTCCCCGACCCTCGGCGCGTTGGTGACCGGCGACCCGGGCCTTCACCTGCCCTTTGGCCACCTGCGCGTCGGCTTCTACGTGGCACTGGCGGGTGTGCTGGCCATGTTGCTCCCGCCCCGGCTGGCTGCCATGGGCGCCGCACCGGTTGCCCCCGCAGCAGCCCTCCTCGTTTTCTGGCCGAACCCGACCCATTGGCTCGCGCTCTTCGGCTTGGGGTTCGAAGCCACCCATCACGGCGCCGCTGCACTGCTCTCCGGGGCTCTCGCGGGAGCCCTCGGGGCCAGCCTGGTCAACGAGGAAGCCGAGCAACAGGATGGCGGCGGCGTGTTCCTGGATCTCCGGCACCCGGCCGGCCACAGCCCCAACGCCTTCACCACGGGTTGGGTGTTTGCAGCCCGCTGCATCCTCAACCCCGGCACCGATCGCGAGCGGGACGTGTCGGACAAAGTGAAATGGAGTGGATCCGGAACCTTCACCCCCGCCCAGGGAGCCAACAGTCGCCCTCACTTCAGCGGGCCCGGCGCCAACACCATCAAGCTTACCTACAAATCCAAAGGCATCGCCATCACCAAGGAGTACGCCGTCAGCGCCGTCGCGCCGGCCGGCTACGCCAGCATCGGCTCACTCGCGGAGTGTCCAAGCGACGCCCACGGCTGCCCCGCCTGCCCCCACGCAACCACAGGCGAAGTGCAAACCGGCAGCCCCAACGTCCTCGTGGACGGCAAACCAGCAGCCCGGGTCGGCGACACCGGCACCCACGCCGCGTGCTGCGGGCCAAACACCTTCGCCATCACCGGCGGCGACGCAAGGGTGCTCATCAACGGCCGGCCAGCAGCCAAGGCGGGCAGCCCAACGAAGCATTGTGGAGGCCTGGGGCAGATCAAGGGCTGAAGGCTTCGAGGCCCGCGCAACGAATGCGGGCGCCCCGGCCAGTGCGTTCACCCACGGCCGGCTCGCATCTACCCGCTCCGGAAGGGAGAGCCGGCGAGTCGCTGCAGTTGCGCCAGCTACCCTTGAGCCACCGAAGACGCCCCCTGGCCTAGATCCACGGCCACGCCATCGGAACCCCCCAGCCGAGCTCCGGGACCCGCACCGCGCACCCACTCTGGGCTCATGACAGATGACACGGCCTTGAAGCCGGGCTCCATGGGCCAGTTGCGGCGCGCGATGCCGGACGTGCACCCCACGCAGCTAGAAACGATACCTCGTGCCGCGCCAGTGTCTGCGCAACCGACAAGGTGCAAGGGCCAGGAATGCCCCACCACATGCACCTTCTTGCGGATTCCTGCCATTTTTATCTGCTTCCAGACAATCCTGACGACTACTGGTACGTGAAATGAATGTGCATTAGAATCTGCAATGGGACCATCCGCCACTCGTGCCAAGAAAAAGAGACCAGCTTGTTCGACCAAGAAAACGGCTGTCTGCAAGACGCGCAGTTTCGCCACACGATCCTCTTCAATTCTCCTGTTGATCCCCCATCACACCTTTCGTAACGTTACCTGTTACGCTAGTTTTTTGGCAGGCAATTGTGCGATTTCTCCCAAGATCAAATGTCGTTGAAACAATGTTCGATTGAGAACTGTCAGCGCCATGCAACGTGTTCTCTCCATCTATCTTTATTGACTAGCCAACATAGGTGAACGCAAAATTCGCAGCGAGGATTGCCAGACAATTTGGCCCCCCGAATCTTTTATAATCCGCCACCGCGATGTTGCTGCCGCCGGTTGTAACCGCCAAAGAATGTGCTGGTAGCGGTACGATCGCGAGCGTACTCAGCCAGCTGGGAGTTTGAAAACAATGCAAATGGAAGACCTGAACATCGCCCGAAAGACCACCTACGCCGGCGTCTGCAGCGTAGAGTGCAACAACTGGGTCAACTGGGGCGGCACGGACCTCGGTTCGTCCGCACGACTGCAGATCGACCGCGGCTGCTAGACTGATTCACCAAACTGG
>JBFJVP010000410.1:0-2770 GCA_041624075.1 Thermoplasmatota archaeon
CGATGCCGCGGGCGATGTAGAGGCCCAAGCCGGTGCCGTCGGGGTCTGTGAGCTTGGGCTCGTGAACCCGGGCGAAGGGTTCGAACAGTTCTCCAAGGCCCCGTGCGCTGATGCCGATGCCGGGATCCCTTACTTCCAGGTGGATGCGGCCGGGGTCGCGTTGGAGCCGGATCCGGATGATGCCTCCGTTGGTGGAGAACTTGATCGCGTTGCTGATCAGGATGGCCGCTGTTTCCCGTAGGCGCGCCTCGTCTCCTTCCAGCACGTACTGGCCGCCGCCCACTCGCAGGTCCAGTTGCAGGCCGGCTGCCTCGGCACGCTCCGTTTGGGCTTCGAGGGTATCGATGATGATATCCTTGAAATCCAGCCGGGTCTGCTTGAGGGCCAGGGTGCCGGATTGGATGCGGACGCTGCTGAGCAAATCCTCCACGAGGCGCTCCATTCGTTTGACGTTGCGTTCCACTACGTCGAGCACTCGAGTGATACGCGGCTCGTCCAGGTCTTCCGCCAGGCGTCGCCCCAAGTAGATCTGCAATTGGATGGGCGTCAGGGGCGTGTTGAGTTCGTGGGCCAGGGTGTTCATGAAGCGGTTCTTGACCGCCTGCAGTTCGTGTGCTTCGGCCACGCGCAGTGCGGCTGCTTCCATGCGCTGGGTCGCAGGGTTGCCTTGGTGGCTGAGGTCCTGGACGGAGCCCCGCAGCCGCACGGGGCCTTGCGTGTCCGAGTCCACGTCCACGACAACTCGGACGGGCCGCGGTGGCCCTTGCTTGGCTGCCAGGCGAAACTGCACGTCCATGGCTTGTCCCAGACCGAGCCGTTCGATGGCGCGCCTGAGGCGTGGGCGGTCCATGATGTGGGCTTGCTCAATGAGGCACTGAACCGTGAACGGCTCGTTGTCAGCCAGGCCCAACAGGGTGGGTAGGCGGGGTGACCAATGCCAGGTGCCGCTCTTGATGTCGAGGCTCCATGTGGCGAGGCCGGCGGCTTCTTCGGCTCTGGCAAGGGCCCAGGACGTTTCACCGGCATCGGTTGTTGGGGGCTGCGGGTGGGCTTCGGGCCACTGGTACTTGGGTAGGCGTCCGGGGCGGACCTCGTGGACGGGGCGATGGGATTGGGTTTCGATGTGGCGACGGCGGTGGCTGGCTCGGCGCAGGCACGATTCCACGGCTTGTCGGACTCCTTCTCCGTGGGCGACGCTGGCGACGGTGCTGGGCAGGGTTGGTGCGGTGAGCAGTTCGCTCTGGAAGGGGCCCTCTTGCTTGGGCTCGTAAACGAACAGGATGGTGGGCTTTTGTTGGCGGCCAAGGCGCGTGGCGAGTTGCTGGGGGTGAGCTTGGTTGGGGCCCACGATGATGGCGTCGGCTTGTTCAGGCTCGGTGAATTCAACCTGTTCGCCGAGGCTCTGGGCCGCCACCTCGCAGAACCCGCGTAAGTCCTTGGACACGCCGACGGTGGCCACGCGGAGCGTCATGATTCGCTGAGTAGAGGGAGATGCAGGAGGGCGCGGCCGGTCCATGTTCGCAGGATGTCCGTGGTGGGTGCCATAACATGTGCCGCGCGGGCATCCCGTAGCAGGCGGGGAAGCAGGGAGCCGTCCCGGTAGGTCTGGCCGCCCATCAGGGTCATCACGTCGTTGGTTACGGCGACGGCGCAATCGGCCACTTCGGCCTTCGCGGAACACAGCGCAGGCAATGCGTCGGGCCCGCCTCGGTCCGCCTCCCGGGCTGCCCATTGGGCGAGCTGGCGGGTGCGCGCAACGTTGGCCCAGAGGGTACCGATGCGGTGTTGGAGGACGGCATTTTCGGACAGGCGGCTGCCGTCGTGGTGGTATTCCCGACCTTGCAGGTGCCCGATGGCTTCGTGGAGGGCGCGTTCGGCGATGCCGAGGTAGGTGCCGGCCATGGCGGTGAGGAAGTAGGGGGCGATGACGTTGAAGACGTACCACAACTCATCGCCGTGTTCGCCCAGCAGGGCTTCGGAAGGCGCGGGGGCATCCTCAAGGTGGACTGTGCGGGCGGAGTTGCCCCGCATGCCGAAGCCGCGGTAGGGTTCACCCCAGCGGAGGCCAGGGGTCGATGCGGGCACGAGGAAACAGGAGAAGAGGCCGGGTTCCCCGGATTCACGGGGCGCAACCGTGGACATGACGTAACTGTCGGCGTGGCCTCCGTTGGTGACGAAGCTCTTGGTGCCGGAAAGAATGTACCCGGTGGCGGTCTCGGTGGCGGTCGTGGAGGGGTAATAGAAGTGCGCGCCACTGCCGGGTTCGGATAAGCTGAGGGTGGTGATGTGGCGTCCCGCAGCGATCTGGCGCAGGATGTCTTGGTGGGCAGGCGTGGCCTTGGCGGCGATGACGGCAGTCCCGACGCAGTGCATCCCATAGGAGATGGCGAAGGACGCGGATTGGTGGCCAAACACTTGGCAGACCTTCAAGAGGGCCTCCAAGCCCAGGCCGAGGCCGCCTGAGTGTACGGGCACCACGAGGCCCGCGAGGCCGGCAGCCTGGGCTGCCCGGAAGCTCTGTTCGGGCCATACGGCGTCCTCGTCGCTCGGGATCGCCTCTTGGGCCACGACGCCCTTTGCCAATCGGCGGGCTTTGGCGAGGACTTGGTCGAGGCTGGCCGGCGCCTGCGTGACGGTTGAGCCGGCGGGCTGGGGCATGTGATGGCTTGCGCGGGCCGTGCTTAAGCGAAGGTGCATCGGGCCGCGTGGGCACGCGGGTCCAAGGTGCCCAGCTCCCCTCGTGTAGGGTGGTGCAGGAAGCCGCAGGGCC
>JBFJVP010000411.1:0-2762 GCA_041624075.1 Thermoplasmatota archaeon
ACCCCATCAAGGGCCAAGAAGCGAATTTCGGCCACGATGCCGGTGATCAGAGCCAGCAGGTACAGGACACCCTCGGAGCGCAGCCATTGCAGGCGGGGCCCGTCAAAGAACGGGCCCCCCACGACGGTCTGCCGGATGTAGACGCCCAGGTAGGCAAACGAAAGGCCCAGCAGGATCAAGGACGCGAGTTGCGTCCACTCGGAAACCCTGGGAATGAACTCGATTGCGAAGTAGAACACCGCCAGCACACTGATGGCGAAGCCCAGGAACGTCAGGGCTCCCTGCAGCACCCGCTCGCCGTGCCCGTCCGTCATGCCGGCGCCTCCACACAAGTTGACAGGTACAGATCCTCAACCACCGCCGTCACGAAGACGCTGCCCGGGCCGAAGCGAGGATCCTCGGTCGGCTCCTCGAAGGCCGATGGCGGCACATCGAAGTTGAACGTCCTCACTTCGAAGCGACCCAGACTTACTTCCTCGTGCAGCAGGGAGTGCCCACCCCCCATGCGGTCGGTATAACTCAGGCTCACCAGAACCGTCGCGGACAACGGCTTATCATTGTCCACTACCAGGCGCAGGGGCTGATCGGGGCAGTCGCCGCGCGCCGGAAACGGCTCGTAGAACCGACCCTTGTCATCCGCAACCGTCACCCAATTGCCATCCGCGCCGGTCTCGATGCGAGCCTGGAGCGTGTATGCCAGATCGAGCGCCACGAGCGCCACGGCGGCTGTGGCCAGGCAAACGGCGACCACCAGTGCTACCTTCGGCTGCACGATACAACGTCGATCCATCGGCACTTGAAGCTTGCGAGCGGGTGCTGCGCCCGGGGCGGGACACGGGGCAGGGGCCGAGGCCCGGACGGCAGGGGCGCCCAACCCCGGGTCCAGGAGGCCACGACGTGCCTGATGGGTCAAATAGCCAGGCAGCCATGGCCCCAAGAATCCCGTGAAGCTCGCCGTCAAGTTGGTCGCACGCACGCTGTGGATCTACAGTTTCTTCACCCTCGCCGTTGTCCTGGCGCTGTCCGCCTGGCCAGGCGTCCTGTTGGCCCACTGGGCGTGGACAACCAAGACCCTCGGCGCCTGGACCATGCCTGAAGCGGTCTGGCTCCTGTGGGGCTCGTTCTTCACGGCCTTGGCGTACTTCATCATGGGCCTCACGCTGATGCTGCTGCTTCCCGTCCTGAAGGTGGTCATGCGGTTGTCCACCGGCGAAGGCACCGTGCCCATCCGCTCCTTCAAGGTGTGGTCCTGGTACAACTACAACGGCCTGATCCTGGCCTTCCAGACCCTGTTTGGCAAGTTTTGGCGCTCCAGTAGCATCTACATCCTGTTTCTGCGCGCCATGGGCGCCAAGATCGGCAAGAACGTGATCGTGAACAGCAACACGGTGTACGACCACGACATGCTGGAGATTGGCAGCGGCACCGTCATCGGCGGAGACGCAGCCATCATCGGCCACATCGGCGAGAAGGGCAACCTGGTTCGCAAGAAGGTGCGCATCGGCAAGGGTTGCACCATCGGCCAGTACACCACCGTGTTTCCTGGCGCCACCATCGGCGACAACTGCCACGTGGGCGCCATGAGCCTGGTGCCCAAGGACGCCAAGCTGGACGCCAACGCGGTGTACGGCGGCGTGCCGGTGCGCAAGATCAAGGACCTCAAGCCTGGTGACACGAGCAGCGTGGCCCAGCGCGGCGACCCCGAGGCGCTGGCGGTGGAGTGGGAGAAGTCCGAGGACGACGAGGAAAACGAAGCCGCGGCCCAGCCGACCGTCAAGAAGGCAGGCAAGGCAGGCAAACCCAGCGAACCGGCCGCTCGCATCACGTCCAAGCGCTAGTCAGCCCCCTCCTTGGCGCATGGCCCCGCCTGCGGGCGCGAGCACTCTCTGTGCCCCGATAGGTCGGCCCGGCCGCCCGCCCCCGCCGCGCCGGCGGGCTTGCAAGCGTTGAAACCGGGGAGCACCCATCGACGGGTATGACTGGCCTCTTTGGTGGTCGTGGCGACCAGGCGGGCGACGAGCTGACTCCTGAGGAAGCGTTCTGTGCCTTTGCGTGCCACGCGATCTATCAGGACGGCTCGGTGACGGCCGAAGAACAGGACGCCCTCGTGAATTACCTGGAGTTCAACGGCGTGTTTCGCCGCAACCGCAAGCGGCCCACCAAGAAACTGTTGGACCGCGTGAACCAGTTGGCGCGGGACCTGGGCGAGGACGAATTGCTGGACACGGCTGGCCAAGCCCTTCCCGAGCACCTGCGCGGGTCCGCGTTCTTTGCGGCCGCCGACCTGGTGCTCAGCGACCACGATCTGTCGGAGGACGAAGTGGCGTTCCTTGAACGGGTGCGGCAGTGCCTGGACCTTGATGATGACGTTGCACAGCAGATTCTGGAAGTGGCTCGCATCAAGAACGCGGCGTAGCCCGGCCCGCAGTTGCGGCGGCACGGGCCCAGTGGGACTCCACTTCGTCACGCAACGTGAAGGCGCGTTCGGCGTCGATTCCGAGCCGGGACGCTAGGCGGGCCAGGTGCCACGTCCCTTCCCGGCTCATGGCGCCGTCGGCGAGGAACCGCTCGAGGGCGATGCGCAGCTATTCGTGAACCGGGTCCTTGCAGTGGCCTGGGACTGCCGTTTTGGCCAATCGGTGCACGCCATTGCAGGGGATACAGGACGAAGGGGGTTGCGCTAGGCATTGGCGAACAGCCTGTGGGGGCGACGATCGCGGACGCCTCGGGCCGGACTGGTTGAGTGGTCCAATCGTTTCACC
>JBFJVP010000412.1:0-2735 GCA_041624075.1 Thermoplasmatota archaeon
AGCGGTTCATCATGTCGTCTATCGCCGCGGTCGTGAAGCTGACCGATGGCAATGCGTCGATGTTCACATACGAGCCCAGCCGCCCCGGATCGCCCACAGTAGCGGACCCGCGGTAGTAGATTGAGTATTCACCGGTCTTGCTGTGTTCGTCCGGCCAACGCACGGCCGAAACAAGCAGTGTGTCGCCACTACTGGTCACGCCCTGTCCGAAGTATTCAACCGCCAAGTCGCCGTCATCGGGGGCCACCCTGAACGGGTCCGGCTCCGACAATTGCGCGGCGGCTGCCGCCAGGAGGCATACTGTCAGGATGCTAGCAGCAAGGAGCATTGGCATCACCGTCCCGTTGGCCGCCCGCTCCATGGCGTGGCCTTGCGAGTCATCCTTCGCCTCCAGCCGCATGACGAGGAGCGGGGCAGTCGCCGCCACGACCACGGCAGTCACGTAGGCGACCTGGAAGGCTGGGCGACCACCCCAGTAGCTGTCACGGATGGCCAACCACTGCGCCACGAGGAGCCACGCGAGGGGAACAGCCGCCAGCCATGCGTAGCCCGCCACGCGGCGACCGGCAACCAGCCGCCAGCAACACCATGTGACGGCCAGCGATCCAGCCACTGCCAGCAAGGGCCAGTGGATGCTCATCACGCCTGGGGGGAGGCCGCTACGTGCGCCCGGGATGAACGGCCAGTGCCCGGATGCACTTGGCATCAACGCATCGTACCGCCACAGGGAGAACGTCAGGGTGGGCGTGCGTCCCACCGGCAGGAAGTGCATCAGCACGGCCGACGCTGCCCCGAGGCCCAGCAGCGCGGCCCGCAACCGGGCCAGTTTCACGCATCGGCACCCCGGGAGCATCTGAAATAATTGCCCGTGGAATTGTACGCCCTTTGGGTGATGGCTGGAGGCGCCGTCGCGCGATAAGCTGCAAGACGGCGAGGGCTGAGCAACGATGGCACCACGGCAACAGCGACATCCCGGTGCGCTTCTGGGGGCTCAGGCGCAGTCTTTCCCTGCTACCGGTCCTGTCGGCCATCTTCTGGACCAGCACTTCAGAGTTGAAGGCAATCAATCTGCCAGAGCACAGACGCCGGCAGGGGAACCCACGCGACATGCACCCACCCGGTACTCGTAGACGTGGCAGTCAATTCACGCAGTGTAAGCTTCCAATCGCCGGGTGAAATGCAGATGTTCTGGAAACCCTGCCTAGAAGAATCCAGAATATCATGGCTCCATGAAAGGACCTCGTTGCCCTCAAGCACGAGGTCAATACTCTTGTCCGACGCATACTCAACCCACAGCCAAGCCCCTTCACTGGGGAGATCCAACTCAAGGCCTTCGGCGTGAACTCCGGCGTTGGTATCGACGAACCAGCCATCCTGCCACTCATGGAGTCTCGAAACGCAATCGATTTCGCCCGAGTGGATGTCCTCAAGACGCGTCATCGACTCGGTCTTGATCGTTGCCTTCGCCCAGCTCATGGTTGTGTTAAGCCACACATCGAGATCTTCAATCGCAAGGACCACAAGTGCAGTTCCGTCATCCTGAATCGCGGTTCCCCGTGCATCTGCGTAGCCGATTGAGCCACCAGCCCACGTCCCGCCGCCGCCGAGGGTCATGTTGGCAGCGCGCACAAACGCCGTCGGTGAATAGGCGCCCGTGAGTCCTTGGGCCTGGCTCCTCGTGTGCGCAGGATCTTCGACCACGATCTCCTTTCCGCCACCTGCGACAGCTCGCGCATAGCAAGCCCGCTCCGGTGCTCCATCCAACATTGGTTGTGATTGATCGAACGCCACGATGCTTGCACCAAACGTTACGCCGCTATCAACGGGCCCATGCACCAAGAAGGCTGCAGTATAACCTGGATGGTCCGTCAACGTGATGTCAAACGCCGTTCCAACAGCCCCGTCCGAAGCATCGCTACGCAGTGAACTCGGCTCATCGCTTACGCAGCCCGCAAGAAGTAACAAAACGGCGAAAGGATATAGGCGCGTCATGGAGTGAACCCCTGTTGTAGAGAAAAAGGACATGGGGCGAGGATTTCAGAGTTGGCCCAACTCTGCCATGATTGCAGCCGTGTCTTCATGCGAGTCGCGAAGTTCGCGGGCAAGGGCATCGCTCGCTGCATTCCGCAATCGCCGTGCGACCCCATCATCCACGAAGAGTGCGGGTGTTTTTCACCAGGCTCATGGAAACCCGGACTGCCTTTGAAGCCGGACGAACAGGCCAAGGCCCGTCCCATCAATTGGCACTCAGACCCCTGCCTGGCCGGGGCAAACTCAGCGGCTCCAGCCGCTCGATGGGCCCGACAGGAGACGTTGGGCGGCCGACCGGGCAGTCAAAGAGAACCGATTTGTAGTCCAGAAATCATTCTCGCGGCGTTATGCCAGAGGAAGTCGAAGCGCCGGCCGACGAGGTCGGCAAGGTCGAGTTACAGGTGGACTCGCCGCCACCCGACGGCGTCGTGGCGACGGGCGCGCGCGGTTGGTGGAACCGCCCTATTCGGGTCGATGCCCGTGGGGCGCTTGCGTGCGCTGCCCGGGCCGTCCTTGACTATGCCATTGGCAACCTGCCCGGTGCAGCCTGGGGCGCCGTTGACGCGGCGATGAGGTTCAAGGCGCCCAAAACCTCCGAGGAACTGGCAGGCCACCTGATCACGCGCGCCACATGGGCGGGCGTGGTGGAGCTTGTTGGCGGAGTGCAGGAGGCGCTGGACACCCGCGACGGCGAAGCCCTGTTG
>JBFJVP010000413.1:0-2732 GCA_041624075.1 Thermoplasmatota archaeon
GCCCTGCCCATCGATCACGGCGTCGGCGTGGCACCCCGGGCAGGCGGAGCGGCAGCCGGCACCCAACGACTCAAGGACTTCATCAAGCACGATCTGGACGACTACCACGAGGCGGCCCGCCATCCGGACCGCAAAGGCACCAGCCACCTCAGCGGCTACCTGCACTTTGGTCACGTCGGCGCCCACCAAATCGCCGCGGCCGTCTTGGGCCACGAGGACTGGACGCCGGGCAAGGTCCAAGCCAAGCCTGACGGACGGCGCGGCTGGTGGGGCGTTGAAGACGGCGCAGAGGCCTTCCTGGAACAACTGGTGACCTGGCGGGAACTCGCTTTCCATGACGCCCACCATCACCCCAAGAACACCGACTATGCAACCCTCCCCGATTGGGCTCGGGCGAGCCTGGCAGACCACGCCGACGATAAGCGCCACCTCTACAGCTTCGCGCAATTGGAGAACGCCGAGACAGAGGACGACCTGTGGAACGCCGCCCAGCGCCAATTGACTCGCGACGGCGAACTGCACAACTACCTGCGCATGCTGTGGGGCAAGCGCGTGCTCGAATGGACGCCCCGACCCCAGCAAGCGTGGAAGATCCTGTTCGAACTCAACGACAAGTGGGCCCTGGACGGCCGCGACCCCAACAGTGTCGCCGGCATCGCGTGGGTGTTTGGCCGCTTCGACCGCCCCTGGCAAGAGCGGAAAATCTTCGGCAAGGTGCGCTGCATGCGCAGCCCCAACACGCGCAAGAAAGTGGAATGCGAACGGTACCTGCTACAGTACCGCGCCAAGCAGGGCGACGCATCCCTGAAACAGTGGGAGGGCCAATCTACCTGACCGGAGCCCACGCCCCACCGCGCTCACGGGGCACATCGGCCTACCTGCTGTGAGGCTACCTGCGCAAGCTCGCCGCTCTGCGGGGAATAAGGCATCCACGGAGGCAGAATTGTTCAAACCCAGTAATGGGTCGCCCGGCAACAGGTAGGCATCCCAACGCGGCTACCCTGCCCTTTTCGCAAATCTGGGGGCTTTCCTGTAGCCATTATGGGCGGCACCCATCTCAGGATTTATCGCCGCTTCAAAGTAGCACCCCGCCGGTCAAACCCCCGCTTGTCATCGGATTCGTGGTTGACATGCCACTGCACCCGCATTCAGGGCGGAAACGCCACCTGCGCCGCGAGCGGACCGACCGGAGATGAGAAAATGAGCACGTACAAAGTGGAAAACCAATGGGGTGGAAACACCCAGCCGTGGCACCAGGGAGGCGTCTTCGTCCTAGGTTGCCGCGACAGCAAGCCCCAGAACGTCGTGGCCATGGACATCTCGTCACCCGATGGTGGCCGAACCCTGACGGGAACCATGACCTACGCCGGCGAAGGACCCATTGGGTTTCGAGCAAGCCTGATCGGGAACAACAACTACCTGGTGGAGAACCAGTGGGGGGGCTCAACGGCTCCATGGCGCCCCGGCGGACAATGGGTCATCGGCGCCCGCCTCAACCAGCCCGTTGTGGAATTGAAGTTCGGATCCCAGGACGGCGGCGCAACCCTGGCAGGCACGATGACGTACGCTGGAGAAGGCCCCATCGGCTTCAAGGCCAATGACATCGGCCGCAACTTGGCGTTCCAAACGGAGAACCAGTGGGGCGGCAACACGGCGCCATGGCACCAGGGCGGCGTCTTTGTCCTGGGCTGCCGACCGGAACAGAACGTCGTCGCAGTGGACATCACTTCGGATGACGGTGGCCGCACGTTCACGGGCGCCATGACCTACGCCGGCGAGGGCCCCATCGGCTTCCGGGCTACGCTGCTTGGTGCCGGACTGTACACCGTCGAGAACCAGTGGGGCGGAAACGGCGCCGAATGGCACCCTGGCGGCATGTGGCTCATCGGTTTCCGGGCAGGGCAGCAGAACGTCGTCGCATTGGACATCCAGTCCAGTGACGGTGGCGAGACGTTCACGGGAACGTTGACCTACAGCGGCGAAGGCCCGATTGGCTTCCAGTCGCGCAACATGATCCTGCCGGCGATCGCGCAGGAAATCACGGCGTAATCACACTGGTCTACGCGCCTCTTCCCCCTTCCAGCCAACCCTCTTCCCGACGCCGCCATGGTTGCCCGCCGGCAAGCACGGTTGGATTTCTTTGTACCCGATGCCTCGCATGAACGACCATCCGCAGGCCCCGCCATGGCCCCGGCCCATTGCTGCTGATCGGCGATGGGAAGAGCGACAGGATGAACTGGAAGCACAACCCAAAGGGTGCCCATGTCCCGTGACCGCATCGACCATGTCGCTGTCCCTGTTACGGATGTGGCCGCGGCGGTCAAGTGGTACACCGACCGCTTCGATTGCGAAATCGCCTACCAAGATGAAACCTGGGCGGCCCTCCAGTTCGAAAACATCCGCTTGGCACTCGTGATTCCGCAAGAGCACCCCGGCCACATCGCCTTTCCAACCGATAACGCCGACGCCCATGGACTCGCCAAGCCCCATCGGGACGGCACCCGCAGCGCCTACGTCAAGGACCCGTTTGGCAACACCGTGGAATTCATCGAGGCTTAGCGGCCGACTATCCGAGGAGCGCCGACATCGCGGTGCGCACTGCACCCCGCACCGTACGCCCGGGTGGCAACGCGGTCTTGCCAGCGATCCTGATGAGCCACCCGAGCACACCGACGACGCCGACGGCGACCAAGCCGGCAACGACCAGCAGCACGCCACCTGCAAAGGGCGCC
>JBFJVP010000414.1:0-2723 GCA_041624075.1 Thermoplasmatota archaeon
GGCATGATCGTTGGCATGGGCGCCGTTGGCCTCGTGGTCGAGGCGGAACCGGAAGTCACGGGCCGGGGCATGCGACCCATTGCGCGCCTGTTGTCTAGTGTCGTGGCCAATTCAGCGTTCCACGGCAGCCGCCTCGACGTGGATCACATCGCGGCGTGCATGCAGAAGGTGGTTCAGCAAGGATTGGGGGCCAGGGGCGATGCCAGCCTGAGTGCCGCCGAGATTGCCGGGCAGACCGTGTTCCTTTCCCACGAGACGTACACTCCCGCCCGCGGTGGTAGCGCCTCCGCCGAAATCCACGCCCTGCGCGCGGCCTTCGGGGAGGCGGCAAACCAGGTGGTCATCGCCAACACGAAGGGCTTCACGGGGCACCCCCAGGGCGCCGGAATCGAGGATGCCATTGCTCTCAAGTGCCTGCAACGAGGCCAGGTGCCCCCGATTGCCAACTTCCGTGATCCGGACCCAGAACTGGGCGACCTAAACCTCTCCAAGGGCGGCGAATACCCGGTCCGCTACGCCCTTCGGCTGGCCGCCGGATTTGGCAGCCAAGTCGCCATGACCTTCATGGAACTGGTTGCCCGGGAGGACGAACGGGTGGCCAGCCAACCCGGTTACGAGGCGTGGTTGGCCCAAGTGAGCGGCTTGCCTGGTGCCCGGCTGGAAGTCGTCCACCGGACGCTCCGCATCGTGGATCAGGGACCACCACGACGAGAACCCGTGGCGCCGACAGCCCTTGAGCCCGCAGCCCAAGAGTCGGCGCCCGCGCCTGAGCCCAAGCCACGCCCCGAACCCAAGCCGGTGGTGCCCCAGCCTTCGGGCGGCGACGTGTTGCCTCGCCTGCTGGATCTCGTGGCACAAAAAACCGGCTACCCCATGGACATGCTTGACCCCGAGCTGGACATGGAGGCGGACCTTGGAATCGACACGGTGAAGCAGGCCGAAATTTTTGGCGAAATTCGCTCAGCTTACGGTTTGCCTCAGGAAGAAGGGATGCAAATCAAGGACTACCCAACGCTGGCCGCAGTCGCCGGCTACGTGCAGGACCGGGCTGGGGCCCCGGACGCGGCTGAACCCGTGCCCGCGAGCCCGCCTGGGCAGCCGACTGGCGAGGGTGCCGGGGACGTCCTGGATCGATTGCTCCAACTCGTTGCGCACAAGACCGGCTACCCGCAAGAGATGCTGGATCCCCAACTGGACATGGAGGCGGACCTGGGCATTGACACGGTCAAGCAGGCGGAGATCTTCGGCGAGATCCGCACGGCGTACGGCCTTCCCCAGGAGGAAGGGATGCAAATCAAGGACTACCCGACGCTCGCCGCAGTGGCTGGGTACGTCCAGGAGCGCGTGGCAGAAGCGCCGGCCGCAACGCCCGCGCTACCGGCGCCCGCCGCCGCGTCAGCCGCGGGTGCCCCAGCCGCACCGATGACCGCTTCGGCGGTTGCGGGGCCGGCGGAAGAGGTTCTACCCCGGCTGCTTGAGCTGGTGGCCGCCAAGACCGGCTACCCCATTGAGATGCTCGAGCCCGAATTGGACATGGAATCCGATTTGGGCATTGACACGGTCAAACAGGCCGAAATTTTTGGTGAAATTCGATCCGCGTATGGCCTGCCTCAGGAAGAGGGCATGCAAATCAAGGATTACCCGACCCTGGCCGCCGTGGCGGGATATGTGGCGGTTCGTGTGTCACGGGCGGAGCCTGCCGTGGCGGAGGATTCGTCCAACGGCGCGGCCGCTGGGACCAGGCAGGATGCCGGCGATGTCTTGGCCCGCGTGACGCAACTGGTGGCAGACAAGACTGGCTACCCGGTCGACATGCTGGAGGCTGATCTGGACCTGGAATCCGACCTGGGCATTGACACGGTCAAGCAGGCGGAGCTGATTGGAGAAGTGCGGGAGGCGTACGGAATTGCGCCGGTCGAAGGCCTGCAATTGAAGGACGTGGCGACCCTGCGCGCTGTTGCAGAGTTCGTCGAAACGCACGCCCGGCCGGCGGCTGAATCGACTCCTGTGCGCGTGGATGCCGTCGAAGCGCCACAGGCAGGGGGGCCTGCCCCGTCGCAGGACGAGATCGTCCGCCGCGTGCCCTCGCTTCGGCCCGAGGCCCTGCCGGAAGTGGCGCGCGCGGTGGCCCGAGGCAAGGTCCTGGTCGTGGGCGATCCAGACAATAGCTACATCGAACGCTTGCGGCACGCTGGCTTCGACCCGGTGCTTCGTCTTCCGGACGGCGCCAAGCCGGTTGGTTTGTTGTGCCTGGCCACGCGGCCCGGTGAGCCCGCCCACCGCCGCGCAGGGGCACTCTTTGATGCGGCCAAGGCTCACGCAGGCAGCTTGGACTTCGTGCTAGTTGCCACTGAGCAGGATGGTGCCCACGGGCTCAAGCGGGTTCGTGATCCCGCCTTCGCCGCCGTGGCTGGCCTGGGCAAGGCACTGCACAAGGAATTGCCCGACGCGACGGTTCGGGTGGTGGATTTCCACCCCGACCTGAACGACGCTCCGCGTCGCCTGGTGGACGAGTTGGAACGCGGCGACCGCTTCGAGGTGGCCTACGGCCGCGACGGGACTCGCTTCGTGATCGACGTTGCCAAGGCGCCACTGCCAGACAACGTTCCGGACGTGGCTGGCCAGTGCATCATCGTTTCTGGCGGTGCCCAGGGCATTACGCCGGAGATCCTGGCCGCACTAGCCCCGCAGGGGCCCCGCCTGCTGCTGCTTGGCCGCACGCC
>JBFJVP010000415.1:0-2717 GCA_041624075.1 Thermoplasmatota archaeon
CCAAGGCTCCGGCCTCGTCAGCATCGCTGTTGGCGCAAGCAATCAACTTCTGCCCCGCCAGGCTGGCATTGAACGCAGCTCCAACGATGCCCAAACCGTTACCCCCGTAGCCCGCCGCCACGCCGGCCACAGCGGTGCCGTGCCGCTGGCCTGAGCTGGTTGGCGCCGGATCATCAGTGCCGGCATCGCAGTAGTTACGGCTCACCGCCACAACGTAATGATCGTCAAGGTCCGGATGGGTGTGCTGCAACCCGTCATCGATCACGGCAATGACCACGTTGGAGCCATTGACGCTGTCCCAGGCAGCTTCGATGTTGACATCGATTCCTGGAACGCCGCCTCCCTGGCCCGTGTTGGACAAGTGCCACTGATTGGGATAAAGGGGATCGCCGGGTGCCAAGCGAGCATGGTGGAGGCGACTGGTCAGCGGCCAGGCGTCGTCAACGCCGGGCGAAGCGGCCACGCGGGCAGCCTCACTGGGGGCCTCAAAGGCATCCGCCAGGGTGCCCAGCCAGTAACCAGCCACGCCTGCTGGACGGACGCCTTGCAGGCCAAGGGCCGCGGCATCAGGCTCAAGTGCTGCCTTGATCACGATCTCAGGCAAACCATACCGCTCATGTTCAACGGAGTCAGGCACGTCGATTTGCCGGTAAACGGGAACCGTGGGACGCGCATCGGCTGCGCGGGGCTGGGATTCCCGCGGCTCGTACGAAACCGCCCGGTCTTGCACCACCGCAACAACCTCCGCCTGCCGGAAGGCATGTCCATCGGCTAGCTGCACCGCACCATCGCCACTCTGGGCAGCTCCACCCAAGCCACCTAGTGCCAAGAGCAAAACCAAGCCCGGCGCCAGCCACGTAGACCTGACGGTGAACATGATGAACCTCCATCGAGGCTCCAGCTATTTAGACGCGTTCCTCAATCGACACAGTCCCGAATCGCCCCAGGGTCAGGCCGGGATGGCGTTGGGATCTCCGCGGGTCTCCGCGCAGCAAGCCACGGAGCCATGTGTGCTTCACCCGGTGCGCCCCGGCACCCCTTCCCCCTAGTCCCTCGGGGGACCGGACCGTTGCGAGGACATGTGGGTTTGATCACGCACCGTGCAAACAACCGCCGTAACCCTACCCTGAGCACTTCGCACCGGCGCCACCAGGTACTCGAAACGTCCGACGCCTGAAATGACGGGGAATTCCAGGTCACCCCGCAACGGCCGGCCGGTTTCAAAGACATGCATCACGTCGGACTCGAAGCGCTCCATCACTTCCGCCGGAAAGCCCAGCTCTCGCCACGTGCGCCCAACGATGTGCTCCGGGTCCATGCCCAGAGCCCTTGCTCCGGACGGCGACGCGTACAGGTACCGCATGCCCGAGTCATACATGTAGACGTGCTCAAGCACCGAATCCAAGACCTGACGATGCGTTCGAGCCTCGCGCTCCAACTCCGCCAGACGAGCCTCAAGACGCTGGCGTTCACCCTGCCGCCCAGCCAACGAATTCAACTGCCGCGCCAAACCCTTGGCCAGCAACACCGCACCCTCGTCAAGGGATCGATGATCGCCCATGAAGAACAACATGACCGCAATAACGCGGTCCCCCGCCAGGACCGGGACCGCCACGCCACTTCGAATCCCCGCCTTGCGCGCCTCCTCCGACCGGACGAACTGCTGCGGATCCGTGAGATCGATCAGGGTCTGGGGCCGACCCGTCTCCCACACCCGCCCCGGCACGCCCTCGCCCGGCTCAAAACGCATGCCGCGCGACGCCCGGACGAACCGGTCCGCCGCCTGGCCCCCCGCCGACCACATGTGACTCATATGCAGTTGCGACGATCCGACCACCGGCATCCACGCCTCCGCCAGAATCCAACCAGCGTACTGGCACACTTCCTCCAGTGCAACGGCCAACGCCTCATCCAACGTCGCAGTGTCCTCCAACCGCTCGAAAAGCCCGACGAGGAAAGCAACGTGCTGCTCCAACCGGTGCCGCTCGACGGCTTTGGCCAAGATCCAGTTGACGCGAGGCCGGGAAAGATCATCGACATGCAAGACATCCACGATGCCTGTTTCCGCAGCAAACGCTGCAGCGCCGGGAGCCCCCGGATCGACCAAGGCAATCAAAGGCACCCCCGGTGCAGCCGCCCGCAAACCTTGCCACGCGGCCGGCCCGTCGTCCCGCATCAGACTGACATCAACAAGCGCCACATCAACGTCAGTTTCCCGCACAAGCCGCAAGCCCTCAGCCAAGCTGTCCACGCTGAGAACTTGGCCAACCTGCGGCTCACCGCTACGCAAAGCATCAATCAAACGGGGCGAATCCACGGGCGTAATGACGACAACGGAAAGCGGAACCGAGTTATTTTCAGACAAGCGACACACCGTTTCCTCTAGTCCCAAATTGGCAAGCGTCAAGCATGGTAGATAACCTTCGCCTATGCGCAAGCTTGCCCACCCGGTATCCAGCAAGTAGAAGCACCGGACGGCCGCGCGAACTCGGCGCCAACCAAGAACAAGAAAACATTCGCTTGACGAGATAGCGTGGGCTCGGACGCTACCGATACGCGCCACCGCTTCGTGCCTCGGCATCCGCCCGGCACCGCGCCCCGCCGACATGCGCCAGGGCAAGGCTGATTGCTGCGCCCACAACAATTGCTCTTCGTCGCTGCGATACCGCCCCCCCGAGGCGGCAGCATCGACGGTTCAAGCTGCGCTTGTCACCATC
>JBFJVP010000416.1:0-2716 GCA_041624075.1 Thermoplasmatota archaeon
CACGCCGCCGTCATCCAGCGCCTCTACGAGTCCTTTCAGAACCAGGACGCTGCGGGTATGGCCGCGTGCTACCACGCGGAGGCCGTCTTCAACGACCCTGTGTTCAAGGACCTGCGCGGCGCCCAGATCGGCGCCATGTGGGACATGCTGTTGTCCCAGGCAACCGACCTCACGATCCGGTTCTCGGATGTCAAGGCAGACGGCGACCGGGGCTCGGCGCGCTGGGACGCGGACTACCCGTTCAGCCAGACTGGCCGCATGGTTCGCAACAAAATCGCTGCGAAATTCGAATTCAAGGATGGCCTCATCGTGCGCCACACGGACACGTTTGACTTGTGGAAGTGGACGCGCATGGCCCTCGGCCCCACCGGCCTCCTGCTGGGATGGACGCCGATGGTCCAGGGCAAGGTGCGGGCACAGGCGAGGCGAGCGTTGGACAAGCACTTGGAGCGTGCGGCCCCGGTTGCCTGAACCCGGCAACGACCTCCTCCACGCTTTGGGCAGCCACTTGGCTGCACAGCGGGCCGCAACCTCCGCGTTAGTTTTAACCAAGCTCGCTTATTTGGGCTTGGTGGAATCGTGAAGGGTGCCGGTGTCCTCGTTCTTCTTGTCGTGGCTGTGCTCGTGTTTCCCGCCGGAGCGCAACCGATCTATGTCCCCAACCAGCCTTGCCACGCGGCGGCGGAATTCCTGCTGGGCGACGGGCCCCTTTGCTATGTGCCAACGCGGCGCGCCGACGATGCGAAGCACATCGCAGGCTCACCCGCCTCCAGGGCCGGCACGTTGTTGTGCGAATCACACGACGTCTCCTTGTGGGGCGGATGCAAACAATGGGAGTCCCGCCGCGTTCCGGCGGGCGGCCCGGATGCTTCGGGCGCCGCAGCAGCCGATGGGCGCGTGTTTGTGAGCGGCTACGAATGCCGGCCCGGTGATTGCCGGTTCCTCCAGGCGAGCCTCGTGGCCTACGACGCCGAGACGGGCGCCGAATTGTGGTCCAGGGGCTTTACAGAACTCGACACCAACACTGCGACAGACGTTGCCACGGACGGCAGCCGCGTGTATGTGTCCGGCACCGCTTGCGTGGCTCGCTTCTGCGACACCTGGGTGCCGTACGTGACGGCCTTTGACGCTGGCACCGGCGCGTTCCAATGGGTCGCGCACGGGGCGTCCTCCTCCATCCTGGCCCGGGCAGCCGAAGTCGCCGTCGCCGACGGTCGCGTGTACTTGGTGGGCTATGATTGCCTCGCTAGTGCATGCACCGATGTGGATGCCTTCATCGCAACCTTCGACGCCGCCACCGGAGCGGCTGGTTGGAGCCTGCATCATGACGGCCCCGGCGGGTTCACGCTTGCCACGGGCGTCGCAGCCGACGACGGCCGCATGTTCCTGACCACCTACGGCTGCGCGGACGATGCCTGCGACGCGCTTGAAAGCGAAGTGCGCGCATACCACGGCGCCACAGGGATCTTCGACTGGGCCACGGATGCCGGCCCGGGCCCCTTCGTGGCAACAAGCGCCACCGCCGACGCCGGCACGGTGTTCGTAGGGGGAATCGTGTGCGACGCCAGCTCCTGCCGCAGCGCCAGCGCGGCCTACGCCCATTCCATGGACGCCGCCACGGGAGCACCCGGCTGGACGACCCAGTTCGCGATTTCCGGAGGATACTACCTCGGTGAGGCCATTGCCTCCGATGCCGGCGAGGTGTTTCTCGCGGGCGACACGTGCCGGCCATCAGTTTGTGCCCTCAAGGACGCCTTCGTGGTCAAGCTCGATGGCGAAACTGGCGCGGAAAAATGGATGGCGCGGGAATTGGCTCAGCACGGCAATTCGATTCGGAAAGCCGCCGGCGTCGCGGTCCTTGACGACGCCGTTTTCCTCGCCGGGGACACGTGCTACAGCTGTGGGGGCGGGGCGATCTTCACCGCCGCCTACGACCGGTACGGCTTGTTGGACTAGGTGGGCGTGGAGAAGCGTTCCCGCTACGGAAGAACAATCAGCGGGGTTGCCCGCATCCCTTGCGTTGCCGCCTGGAAACCAGTGCCGCAGTCACACGGGGCACCGTTATGTTTCCGTCCCCCGCTGCCCTCGCGTGTACGTCCCGCGAACCACGCTCGCCAAGTGCCCCATGTGCGGCACGCTCAACCGCTTCCGTACCCTTGACACATGGCGTTGCTCGTCCTGTGGCTTTGAGCGGAGTCAAGCCGGCGCCCGCGAACAGCTTCGGCATCGGCCGCAGGCAAACCACCCGGGCCGTGCCTCGCCGGGCTTGGTAGCGGCGATGGTAGTTGGCGCGTTCTTACTGGGCTGTGCGACGACCTGGACGTACCTTCAAGCTGTCGCAGGTCCGTTTGATCTTGATAATGGGGAGTCGAGTGCCACGGATCACACAGGATTGGAGGTTGGGGCGAACCACCAAGCCCACGGGTGGGTGTCACCTGATGCTAATGCAAGCTTGCTGGTTTTGGCATTGAGTGACATGAACGCCGGCTGGCGAAACGACGGTGACTACGATGTACAATGGAACGCCCAGGGCCTGAGCACATCGCACGGCCGATCATTGGTTCGTGCCGACATGTACAAGGATCCAGTGATAATCCGTTCCGAGGTTGGCGTATTCTTTGGCGTTTCATCCGCCTCAGAATTTTTTGAAGGCTACTTGGAGGAGATTGGCTCCGAGCGGTCGACAGAGCGCGTTTCCGTAGGCGATGAAGCATTC
>JBFJVP010000417.1:0-2699 GCA_041624075.1 Thermoplasmatota archaeon
ACTCACCACCAACATGCAGCAGGCGGACACTGGCACCAAGATGATCCACATCGGCAAGAACACGTCGAGCACCATCATCAGCAAGGGCATCAGCGCGGGCAAGGCGCAGAACTCGTACCGGGGCATGGTGAAGATCATGCCCGGCGCCGAGAACGCCCGCAACTACAGCCAATGCGACAGCCTGCTCATCGGCGACGAGTGCGGCGCCCACACCTTCCCCTTCATCGACGTCAAGAACCCGACGGCCCAAATGGAGCACGAGGCCACCACCAGCAAGGTGGGCGAGGACCAGATCTTCTACTGCCGCCAACGCGGCCTCTCCGAGCAGGAGGCGATCAACCTGATCGTCAACGGCTTCTGCAAGACGGTGTTCCGGCAACTCCCCATGGAGTTCACCGTGGAGGCCCAGAACCTGCTGGATCTCAAACTGGAGGGAGCTGTTGGATAACCCGACGGCCCGCCTGTCCCATTCAAACCTAGAGGAACGGACCATGCTCAAGATCGAGAACCTGCACGTCAGCGTTGACGGCAAAGAAATCCTGAAAGGCCTCAGCCTCGAAGTCCCCGAGGGCGAAGTGCACGCCATCATGGGCCCCAACGGCTCAGGCAAGTCCACGCTCGCCCACGTGCTGGCTGGCCGCGAGGGCTACGAGGTCACGGCGGGCAGCGTGACGTACATGGGCAAGGACCTCTTGGACATGGACCCCGAGGACCGGGCCCGCGAGGGCGTGTTCCTGGCGTTCCAGTACCCGGTGGAGATTCCCGGCGTCAACAACACGTACTTCCTGCGCGAAGCCTTGAATGCGATTCGCAAGCACCGGGGCGAGCCGGCGTTCGACGCCATCGACTTCCTGGAGCTCGCCAAGTCCAAGGCGGCCCTTCTGGGCCTCAAGGATAACCTGCTGACGCGCTCCGTCAACGCCGGCTTCAGTGGCGGCGAGAAGAAGCGCAACGAGATCTTCCAGATGGCGGTCCTGGACCCCAAGCTGGCGATCCTGGACGAGACCGACAGCGGTCTCGACATCGATGCTCTCAAGGCGGTCGCCGACGGCGTGAATGCCCTGCGCCGCCCAGACAACGCAGCCATCGTGATCACCCACTACCAGCGCCTGCTGGACCACATCGTGCCGGATCATGTGCACGTCTTGTCCGGCGGCAGGATCGTCAAGAGTGGCGGCAAGGAGCTGGCCTTGCAGCTTGAGGACGAAGGATACGGTTGGATCGAGGCATGAGCCAGGCGACGATGACCCTGAAACTGCCTGCGGGCGGGCCCCAATGGCTGCGTGAGCGTCGCGAGGCTGCCGCCCGGCGCCATGACGAGAACGGGTTGCCCACGCGCCGGGACAAGCGTTGGCTCTACTCTGAGGCTTCCCTGTTCACGGGGGATGCCGTCGTGCCGGGCGATGCGACACGCCAGCAGGTCGATGACTTGGCCGTCGAGGGCCTGGAACACCGTGCAGTCCTCGTGGATGGCCGGTTCGTGCCCGAACTTTCCAGTGCGCCCGAGGGCGTGCGTCTCTTGCCCCTGGACTCTGACGACGAGGTCATTCAGCAGCACCTCGACATGGCCGGCGATCAAGGCGATGGGCTCAGCGACTTGAACGGGGCTCTCTGGGAAGGGGGCCTCCTGGTGGATGTGGCGCGGGGCAAGCAGGCCCACCTGCACTTGATCCACTTGCGCACGGCGCCAGGCGTCAGCCATGACCGCGTGCTGGTGCACGTGCGCGACGGCGGCGAATTGACCTTGTTCCAGGAGGAAACCGGGCAAGGCGAAGGCGTGATCGTCAACGCGGTCACCGAGATCCACGCCCACCAAGCCGCCCGGGTTCACCGCGACCACTTCCAGGACCTCCCCGAGGACGCTCGCGCTGCCCACACGGTACTGGCGCAGGCGTGGCGCGACGCCACCATCGAGGACGTGAACGTCCACATGGGGGGCGCGCACAGCCGCACCACCCATGTCGCCCGCTTGCTCGAGCAGGGGTCGACCGCTGTGCTGGATGGCTTGTACATCGTCGACGGCGCCCAACGCACCGATCACTGGACCCGGGTGGACCACGCCAGTCCCGACGCAACCAGCCGGTCGCTCTACAAGGGCGTGCTGTCCGGCAAGAGTCGCGGTGCCTTCACGGGCAATGTGCTGGTGCGCCCCGGCGCCAAGGGAACCTCTGCGGAGCAGGAGAACCGCAACCTCCTGTTGTCGCGGGAGGCCTTGGCCCAGTCGACGCCCCAAATGGAGATTCACAACGACGACGTTCAGTGCAGCCACGGCAGCACCATCGGCCGATTGGACGAGAACGCCTTGTTCTTCCTGCGCAGCCGCGGCATCGACGAGGTGCGCGCCCGTGCCATCCTGACCGAGGCGTTTGCTGGCGAAGTGCTGGACCGGATCGCTGTACCCGCCGTCGAGCAGGCGATGCGGGACCGCGTGGCGGCGTGGTTCCAGGAGCGTGAGGCATGACGCAGGCAATCGTCAACTACGACGTGGCCGCCGTGCGCACGGACTTCCCCGTCCTGCACCAGAAGATCCGCACCGAACCCCTCGCCTACCTCGACAACGCGGCAACGACCCAGAAGCCCCGCGCCGTGATCGACGCCGTTTCGCGTTACTACGAGCATGACAACGCCAACGTCCACCGCGGCGTCCACGCCTTGAGCGAGCGCGCCACGGCGGCGTACGAGGGAGCCAGGCGCAAGAT
>JBFJVP010000418.1:0-2623 GCA_041624075.1 Thermoplasmatota archaeon
CGCCGCCAGGGCGAGGGCTTGCCAGACGCGGGGCTTGAAGCTCAAGTCGGCGGTGGGTCGTGCCATCTGCGTGAAGGCCAGGGCCGCCACGATGGCCAGGGTGGGTATGCCTACCAGGGCGCCCAGGCCGAGGCTGGATGGAAAGAGCAGCGCCTTGTACATGGCGCCTGCCTGAGCGAGGCTGGTGGCCTTGAAGACCACCCAGCCCATGATCGCCAGCAACAGCATGCTGGCGCGTTGCAGCCAAACTGGGCGCTGGTCCCAGAAACCTTGGGTTACGTTGTAGAGAATCAGCAGGCCGCCGTGGAAGGCGCCCCACGCGACGAAGGTCCAGGCGGCACCGTGCCACAATCCGCCCAGGAGCATGACGAGCAGCAGGTTGACGCGGGTGCGGCCGAGGCTGGCGCGGTTGCCGCCAAGGGGAATGTACAGGTAGTCGCGCAGGAAGGTGCTGAGGCTGATGTGCCAGCGGCGCCAGAAGTCGCTGGGGTTGAGCGCCTGGTAGGGGGCGCGGAAGTTGATGGGGAAGGCGAAGCCGAACAAGGCGCCTAGTCCGATGGCCATGTCGGAGTAGCCACTGAAGTCGAAGTAGAGTTGCAAGGTGTAGCCCAGGGTTGCTTGCCAAGCCTCCACCAGGCTCAGGCTGTCCACGCGGCCCCACAGGTGATCGGTGCGCAGGGCGATCTGGTCGGCGATGAGGACCTTCTTGGACAACCCAAGGATGAACAGGGTGATGCCGACGCCCACGAGGGCGGGGCGGGGCCGCACGGGTAGCGTCTCCAGTTGCGTGGCCACGCTCTTGTAGCGCACGATGGGCCCCGCCACGAGTTGGGGAAACATCGTCACGTACGCCAGGTACTGGAGGAAGTTGCGCGTGGCCCCCACGTGTCCCCGGTACACGTCGATGGTGTAGCTCATCGTCTGGAACGTGTAGAACGAGATGCCAACGGGCAGGACGATGTTGGGGATGGGTGCTTGCGCGGAGCTGCCCAGCAGGCTGAGCAGCGTGTTGGCGTTCTGGGCTGCAAAGATGGCGTACTTGAAGAACGCCAGGACGCCGAGGTTGAAGACGATCGACGCAAGCAGCCAACCACGTGCGGCGCGCGAACGCTCGGGTTGGCCGGCAATCAGTCGTGCAACGGTGTAGTCCACGACGGCGCTGGCGGCCAGCAATCCCGTGAAGCGAACGTCCCAGAACGAGTAGAAGACGAAGCTGGCGGCCGTCAGCCACCCGAGCTTCCATGTCCGGTTGGGTACGATCCAGTAGCCGGCGAGGACCACTGGCAGGAAGTACAACAGGAAACAGTGGGTGTTGAACAGCGCGTCACACGAAACCACTGGTCCACCCGCGGGCCTCCATGCCGGGCTGGCTCATTTGGGGCTTTCGGGCCGTCGGTGGATCGCCACCGGGCAATGGGTGCCTAGGCGGTTGCCGTGCGGGCCAGCGCCGCGATGCCGGGCAACTGCTTGCCCTCCAGGAACTCCAGGCTGGCGCCGCCGCCGGTGCTGACGTGGGTCATCTTGTCGGTGACGCCGAACACCTTGGCGGCCGCAGCGGAGTCGCCGCCCCCCACGATGGTTGTACCCTGGCAGTCGGCAATGGCGTGGGCCACCGCTTGGGTGCCGAACTTGAAGGGCGTCCACTCGAAGACCCCCATGGGTCCGTTCCAGAGGACTGTCTTGCTGTCAGCGATGGCTTGGGCGAATGCCTTGCGGGTCAGGGGCCCGATGTCCAGACCCATCCAGTCGGGGTTCTGGTAGCCGACCTTGACGGCGCGGTGGGTGGCGGTGGCGGAGAACTCGGTGGCCTCCTCCACGTCAATGGGCAGCAGAACGTCCACGCCGTGCTCCCGTGCAGATTCGAGCAGGGTGCGGGCCAACTCTAGCAATCCGTCCTCAACGAGGCTCTTGCCGACCTCGTGTCCTTGGGCTTTCAGGAACGTGAAGGCCATGCCGCCGCCGATGATGAGGCGGTCCACTTGTTCGAGGAGGCGTTCGATGACGGTGATCTTGTCGGACACCTTTGCGCCGCCCAGAACGGCGGTGAATGGCCGCTCGGGGTTCTGCAATGCCTTGCCGAGTGCTTCCACTTCCTTTTCGATCAGGAAGCCCGCGTACGCAGGCAAGTGGGCCGCGACGCCGGCCGTGCTGGCGTGGGCGCGGTGGGCGGTGCCAAAGGCGTCGTTGACGAAGGCGTCCGCCAAGGCTGCCAGGCCGGCCGCGAAGTCGGCGTCGTTATCGGTCTCGCCCTTGTGGAAGCGTACGTTCTCCAGCAGTAGCACATCCCCGTTGGCCATTTCGTCGACGGCGTTCTGGGCGCTCTTGCCGATGCAGTCGTGGGCAAAGGCCACGGGTGCCCCCAGCAGCTCCGCCAAGTGGTGAGCCACTGGTTCGAGGCTGAATTCCTTCTTCACTTGCCCCTTGGGGCGGCCCAGGTGGCTGCAAAGTACGACGCGCGCGCCGGCCTTGCGCAGATGGTCAATGGTGGGGACCGCTGCCCGGATTCGTGCATCGTCGGTGATCTTGGTTCCGTCGAGGGGTACGTTGAAGTCAACGCGCACCAGGACTCGCTTGCCGGCGAAGTCGCCGTCGCGGAGCGTCCGGACATCCAGGTCCATGGGGC
>JBFJVP010000419.1:0-2607 GCA_041624075.1 Thermoplasmatota archaeon
CACGTATTGCTTGTCGAAGCTGGGCTGGCCGCGGCCGACGCCGTACTTGTCGGCGGGCCAGAAGCGGCTGCTGTCGGGCGTTAGCACTTCGTCCATGAGGACGATGGTGCCATCGGCTCGGCGGCCAAACTCGAACTTGGTGTCGGCCAGGATGATGCCGCGCTCGGCGGCGTAGTCGCGCGCCAGCTTGTAGATGCGGAGGCTGGTGTCGCGCAGCCACTCGGCGGTTTCCTGCCCGACAATCTCCACGGCCTGTTCGAAGCTGATGTTTTCGTCGTGGTCGCCGATTTCCGCCTTGGTGCTGGGCGTGAAGAGTGGCTCTTCGAACTTCTCCGATTCTTGCATGCCCTCGGGGATGTCGATGCCACAGATCTGGCCGCTGCGCTTGTAGTCCTTCCAGCCGCTGCCAGTGATGTAGCCGCGCACGATGCACTCGACCGGCAGGGGGTCCAGTTTCTCAACCAGCACCGCGTGGCCGCGCAGGACATCCGCGTAGGCATGAAGGTCGGCCGGCATGTCCTCCACGCGCGTCGCAACCAAGTGGTTTTCGACACCCTGCTCGGCCAGCAAGTCGAACCAGAAGTTGCTGATCTGGGTCAAGCAGGCGCCCTTGTCCGGGATGCCCGGCTCCAGGACGACATCGAACGCGCTGATGCGGTCGGTGGCCACCATCAGGAGCTGGTCGTCGCCGACGTGGTACACGTCGCGCACCTTGCCCTTGCGAAACACGGGCAGATCCAAATCGGTCTCGGTTACAAGGGGCGTGAGGGCTTGCATGCGGCGGCGAGCAACGGCACCGTCATGAGCGTTATGCCCGCGCAGCCCTCGGCCAGAGGCCCATTGGGCGCCCAACGGCGGCGAGTTGCCAGCGACCTTGACGGCAAGAGGGACGTGTCGCCGGCAAACCAGCCCCGCAACGTGCCCTGCAGACCTGAGACTGGAGCGCCCGCGAGGCGGCCTGAGTCTTCCGCGACCCTCGTCGTCGACATGGCGGCGCGGCAACACGATGCCGCGTTGCTGCAGCCATCGGCCTCGCCGCCACGTACCACCGGCACGGGGCGGCCGTGCGGGATGTCCATGCTGGCCTCCCGGTTGGCGAACGACCAGCCGACTTGGCCTGCCGTTGGCGTGCCTAGAATTGCATGCCGGAGTCGACAGGCGACTCCGGGGGCAGGCCAGCGCCGGTTGTACTGCCGGGAGGCGCCGGCTGCTGCGTCGGTGCCAAGATCTTGGCCGAGTACATCTTGTAGCGCCCCTGCCAGTGGAACACCACCAGCCCCGCGTCAAGCAATTGGTTCAAGCGGTATTGGGCGGTACTACGATTCCACCCCCAGGTCTGAACAGTTTCGACAATGTGCTTCTGCGCCACCGACGGGTGCGCGGCAAGCCACTCCCAGAGTTGCCTCAACGCATCCTGACGTAACACGACGACCTGCTCCCAATCGTTGTGGTGGCCCGCAGGAAAATAGCGGTGGGTGATCTTGTGGCTACGACGGACAACCACGCCGGCTCGCTCCATCACGCCCAAATGGTGCCGCACGGACCCCGAATTCCAACCGGTCTCCCGTAGGATGTCTCGGAAAGACATGCCGGGCTGGGCTTCGATGCGGAGCAGCAAATCGGCGCGGCGGGCGTTGGCCATCACCGTTTCGCGGTCCCGCGTGAGCAAGAAACCCAGGGCCAACTTGATCGCGCCCAGCAAGCCAGCCAAAGCCCCGACCGCCACCGCGGCTTGTGCGATACGAGGCAATGCAGAGGTGTCCTCATCCACCCGGATTTGATCCCACCGCCCGGTGCCATGCATGAACGCCCAATCCCCTTTTTCAGGGTGCAAACGGAGCTCGTCGAAGCGGGTGGAACCAGCCAGACGAATGGTCTGGTCGCCATTCTGGCCCACGTCGAGGCCTCCGCCGTCGATGGTGGCTCGGGCCAGGCGCCACGCACCGTTGACGGCGCCGGTGTACGATGGGGCAATGGCGGCGATGCGACCAGTGACGTTTTCGATTCGCAGTTCACCCCCGACCCCGGACAGCGCGAGATACTCAAGCGTCGTCAGGGTCGCATTGGCGGCGCCACGGTGGATATCCTGCGTGGTGTAACCACCGCCCGTGGGGCATTGGCCACCACAACGAAGGCCAACGTTCATCAACTCGATCGTCCGGACCCCCTTGGCATGGAGTGAAACTGCTGCTGGTTGCCCGTCCACGGCAGCCAGCACGCTTTCAGATCCACACGGAATCCACCGAATGGCATAGATCCAGAATTCGGTTTCAGGAAATGCAGAACTTGCGCAAGCGTACCTTGTTGGGCTGTTCAACCACGAAGCCTGAGCTTGCGCCCCGGAGATCTTGATCGAATCCGCTTCGACGATTACGGAGACCCACCCGCTCGTTGGCATTAATTGGGCAGCGGCGCCCCTTCGGGCCCACTGCGTTGCGTCAGGATCTTGGCGGCTCCACGATTCGCCGCCATAGGTATTCATGGGATAGCCATCTAGTTGAGCGCCCGCCAGGGGACGCGTCCAAAGCGTGGCTTCGGCCGCCGTCGGCCACCCGAATTGGCCACTCAAAGCAAAAGGATCGCGCATGATCAGGATCGCCGTGCCGG
>JBFJVP010000420.1:0-2596 GCA_041624075.1 Thermoplasmatota archaeon
ATGGCCGCCCTCGGACTGATTCCGGTTGCCGTTCGGGGCTTCGACCCGCGCCTGGAAGTCCTGTGGCTCATGGGCGTCTTGGCCCTTGGCGGCGGCATGCTGCTGAGCCTTCCTGGGGGACGGCCCCAGCACGAGGGTCTGCTGGCGGGTGGCTTGGCCGGCCTGGCGTCCGGAGGGCACGCCGCGTGGACAGTCCACCAGTGGTTTCGCGAGATGCCTCTGGCTCCGCCCCCGGAGGGAGCCGCCGTCGTCCCCTTGCTAGGTTTGTTCCTGGTGGGGCTTCTGGGCGGGTGGGCCGGCGGCGCCTTGGCCGCCTGGATGCAACGCAAGGCGCCCCTTGGCGATTCTACGGAGTCGCCGTAACTGGAAGCGGCGTGTATTGATCCAGGTCGACGGTCGGGATCACCAAGCGGGTGCCCTGCGATCCGCCGACCAATTCGATCTCGCCGGGGCTTGAAAGGGGCGGATAGAGCGTGTCGAGCGCCGCGACGCCCCGGATTTCGAGGCGCAACTCACTGCCGGCATGGATGATGTGCTCCGTCGGGCGGAAAGGCAGCGTGGCCTCCCACAACTCGCCGGGGGCAACGGGCACGTACGTGTCGTGGCCGTTGCGGTGAGCCAGGTTGAACTGACCCCAGGTGAGCAGCCTTTCGTTGCCCGGGGCATCGACTTCGGAGCCGGCTTCATAGAGGTACGCGCCGACGTACGCGTTCGCGGCGCCGGTGAGGCGGCCCACCAAGCGGAGTTCGGCAGTGCCGGCGAGCGGCGTGTTCTCGTGCAACTTCGTGCTGAGCGAGAGGACATTCCTGGGCACGACAGTTCCCGACGGATCGAGGCGGAACGAGGCCGAGCCGCTCCTGGGCCCGTCACCCATGGCTGCGATCGGGAAGATCGGCCATAGGTCGAAGCCGGGGCCTGCCTCGGCGGGCCACGCCTCAGCGTAGCGGTGGTGCTGGTCGTCGGCGATGATGGTGGCATTGGGCAAGGCGTCGAAGCCCACGTCGCGGCCCTTCACGTACTGATCCATCCAGCCGAGGAACAGGACCTCCTGGTCCATGCGGCTGGGGTGCTGGTGAAGCCAGTGGCCAAACATGCCAAGCTTGGGTGCCTGGACCTCGTTGAACCAGCCAGGAATCATGGCGCTCTTGACGTTGCCGTCCTCAAAGCCCTGGGTGAACAGCATGGCGGCCGTGACATCCTTGGCCTTGAGCTTGAAGTTCCGCTCCTCGTAGAAGGCCCCGTAGGTGGCGCGGGGGTCGTTGGCTTCGGCCACCATGGTGGCATCGCACAGGCCATTGGCGGAGTTCTCCACGAACTGAAGGGGGCCACCGGCCGCGGGGTCTGCCGGCACGCCGGTCGTAGCCTGGTAGGCCACGGGGCTTAGGGCACTCTCGCCGTTGGGAACGCCGCCAAAGTGCCAGTCCTCGTAGGAGTTGATCACCGGCGCGACGGCCACGATGGCCTTGAGCGCCTCGGGGGCATAGGCTGCGGCAGCCACCGCCGTTGTTCCCAGGTAGCTCTGGCCGTAGAAACCAACGTTGCCGTCGGACCAGTCCTGGCGCGCTGCCCAGTCCACGAGGAAGACCTGATCGAGCTGCTCGTTCTTGCTCCAGACCTCGACGCAGCCGCCGGACTCGCCGTAGCCCCGCACGTCGGCGTTGACGATGGCGTATCCCCGGCTGGCCCAGTCGTGGGTGAAGTAGTCCCACATCGCCCGTTCGGGGCGCGGGTTCGCGAGTGGTTGGTTGTAGGGGCTGCTGCTGATGATCACGGGCCAGGGCCCTTCGCCTTCAGGGAGGGTGACTTCGACATGCAGTTCTGTGCCGTCGAAGCTGGGCACCCGCAGCCACTCGTGGCTGGCAATCCCGTAAGTGGCCTGGCTGAGTTGGGACAAGTCCAGCATGCCCGCCAAGCCATCCGGCTGGCCGGTCAGGAATTCGATCCTCGCCGCGCCGCGCAGGGGCTCCTCGTCACCGGTTGCCAGGGGGTCTGTCACACGGGCGATCCACTTGGTGCCAGGTGGATCGAGCGCCGTAATGCCGGAGCACGACTTTTCGCCTGTCATGGAAAGGCCGTAGGCCAGGCTGGTTGGGTTGTTGCAGCGGCGGCGACCGGTGTCCGCATTGGCCATGCCGACGTTCAGGGCTTCGCCTGCACCGACACTCGCAACCAATCGGACCATGGTGGCCCCTTCGGGCAGCGTGATGCGCTCTTCGAACGGCAACTCCACATCCGGCCATACCAGGGCCACGCCTCCAACCATGGTTTCAAGCTGGGCACCCGAAGGCACCTCAATGGCTGACGCAGCCAGGCCTTCGGCTGGGCCAGTGGTTTGCTGGCCAAGACAACCGGCAAGGGCACCAAAGGCCAGAAGAAGAACGATGGTTGGGGCTCGCATGGCCGTGGCTTGCTGCGGCGGCTCAAAGGTGTTGTGGCAGCTTATTCCACAAGGGCGCCCCCTGCGGTTTGTCTGCCGCCAAGTGAGGCGCGCGTCACAGGCGTCTACTGGATTGCCGGGTCCCGCGGGCGCCGGGCGTGCCTACCGGCCGATCTGGGCCCGGGGCCAGGTGGGGGTCGGCTGCAGCCGCACTTCGAA
>JBFJVP010000421.1:0-2578 GCA_041624075.1 Thermoplasmatota archaeon
CGATGGCGCGCCGCAAGGCTGACTGGCAGAAGGAGACGTACGACCCGTTCGTGGCGAAGCGACCGGAGCGGGAGGAGTCGTTCTCAACGTTTGCTGGCCGCGAAGTTGAGCCCCTCTACACGGCGGACGATCTGGTGGCGGACGGCTTTGACCCCGAGGCCGATCTGGGATACCCAGGCCAGGCGCCGTACACGCGCGGCGTGCAGCCCACCATGTACCGCGGCCGCTTGTGGACCATGCGGCAATACGCCGGTTTCGGAACCCCCGAGGAGTCCAACAAGCGCTACAAGCTCCTGCTGGAACAGGGAGCCAAGGGCCTCAGCGTCGCCTTCGACCTGCCCACGCAGATCGGCCTCGACTCCGATCACGACATGGCCGCCGGCGAAGTGGGCAAAGTGGGAGTCGCCATCGACAGCCTAGCCGACATGGAGATCCTCTTCGACGGCATCCCCCTCGACAAGGTCACCACCAGCATGACCATCAACGCGCCCGCGTCGGTCCTTCTCGCGCTCTACCTTGCCGTAGCCGAAAAGCAGGGCGTGGGCTTCGACAAGGTGGGCGGAACCATCCAGAACGACATTCTCAAGGAATACATCGCGCGGGGCACCTACATCTTCCCGCCCGAGCCCAGCATGCGGCTCATCACCGACGTGTTCCAGTTCTGCGCCGAGCACGTGCCGCGTTGGAACACGATCAGCATCAGCGGCTACCACATCCGCGAGGCAGGCAGCACGGCAGCCCAGGAACTTGCCTTCACCCTGGCCGACGGCATCGCGTACGTCCAGGCGGCCGTTGACTCCGGGCTGGATGTGGACACCTTCGCGCCACGCTTGGCCTTCTTCTTCAACGGCCACAACGACTTTCTGGAGGAAATCGCCAAGTTCCGCGCCGCCCGCCGCCTCTGGCATGGCATCATGAAGGACCGCTTTGGCGCCAAGAACCCGAAGAGTCTGATGCTGCGGTTCCACACCCAAGTTGCGGGCAGTACGCTGACGGCGCAGCAGCCCGAGAACAACATCGTTCGCGTCGCAATCCAAGCCATGGCAGCCGTGCTCGGCGGCACTCAATCATTGCACACAAACGCCATGGACGAAGCACTAGGTTTGCCCACGGAAAAGTCGGCAAGAATTGCACTTCGCACGCAGCAAATTATCGCCCACGAATCGGGCGCAGCAAACACCATCGACCCCACCGCCGGCAGCTACGCCATCGAGAAACTCACAGCGGATCTGGAGCGGGAAACCCTGGAGATGATCCAGAAGATCGATGACATGGGCGGCATGCTGGCGGCGATCGAGAGGGGCTGGGTGCAGAAGCAAATCCATGACGCCGCATTTACGTTCCAACGGGAGGTCGAAAGGGACGAGCGAATCGTCGTTGGGCTCAACAAATACAGACTCGACAAAGAGGATGAGCCCGACGTTCTCAAATTGGACGATGAAGCGGTCGAGGAGAAATTGCGCAAGCTCGTGGAATTGAAGGCGAACCGCGACAATGACGCGGTTGGGGCGGCGCTAGAGAACCTGCGCACGGCGGCGCGGGGTTCGGATAACCTGATGCCCTTGATCCTGGACGCAGTTCGTGTGTACGCCACGGTGGGGGAGATTTGTGGCGTGCTGCGGGAGGAGTGGGGCGAGTATCAGGCGGGCGGAGAGTTGTAGGCCGTTGGTCGATCGGTCCGCCCGAACCCTTACTTGGAATTGGCTGGCAGCATCAGCCGACACGATCGGTTCGTCCTGAGCTTGGGCGATGATCTAATGCAGCACCGTCATTCGGGCGTTGTGCCCTGGAACCACGAGCAAATCACAGGCCTCTTGGAGGCCCACCGCCTGCCGGCGATGGTCGTGGATCTGGATGCGTTTGATGCCAACACTGACCGGTTGGCTGCCATTGCACGCGATGGCGGCAAGTCGCTGCGCGTGGCAAGCAAGTCGGTGCGGGTGCCTGCGTTGCTGCGGCGAGCTCAGTCGAGGACCGCAGGTGCAGTGGGCGGGTTCATGACCTTCAGCGTGGCCGAGACTCGCCTCTTGGCCGACGAGGGCCTGGATGATTTCCTGGTCGCCTACCCTGTCGTGCAGAAGGCGGACCTGGATGATGCCCAGGCGCTCCTGGCGGCGGGTAAAACACTGGCGCTGATGGTCGACTGTGTCCACCACATGGATCGCATCGAGGGGCACGTGGCAGCCACCGGCGGCCGGCCGGTGCCAGTATGCCTGGATCTGGACGTCTCCTACCGCCCCATGGGCATCCACTTGGGAGCCCAGCGCAGTCCCCTGCGGTCGCTGGCTGCCTTCGAGGCCATGTTGGACCGTGCGCTGTCGTCCGAGGCCATTGAAGTCGTTGGGCTCATGGGCTACGAGGCCCAAGTGGCTGGCTTGCCGGATTACCCCGCGGGGCGGGCACGGGGAGCCATGGTGCGCGCCATGAAGCGCCGTTCGATTCCTGACGTGGCGGCCAAGCGCCAGGCCGCTGTGGCCGCGCTGCGTGATCGCGGCATCGAGCCCAGCATCGTCAATGCCGGGGGCACGGGCAGCCTTCGCAGCAGTGTGGTCGAGCCTTGGGTAACGGAGATCACGGC
>JBFJVP010000422.1:0-2577 GCA_041624075.1 Thermoplasmatota archaeon
GCTGCCCGTCCACCCCGGCGTCCAATGGCTGCGGGTGACGGTCGAGCCAGGGGCACTGGATCGTGGTGAACTGGTGGTCCGCGACGCAGATGGCGATGTGGTCGAAGGGGAACTGTCGGGCGATGGAACCCAGATTGAGATCGAGCGCTTCGCCGGCACCGGGGTGGATTCCGACTCTTGGGAGGTCGAGTGGATTGCAACAGTTGGAACTGCCACCGAGATCGCCTACGCGGTCGACGTGGAGTATGGCACGCTGGGAGTCGAGGAGAGCCGTTCTGCCGGCCCATGGATGCAGGATCTGGCCCGTCGCCTGCTAGGTGGCCCCGAAATTTCCTAGGCCCATTGGCCCAGATTCCGGGCCTTGCCGGGAGCGTCGCATGAACGCTGCCTTCTTACCAGAGGTCCTTGGTGCAACACACATGTCAAAACCGGTCTCCCTTGGATTGGCAGTCGTAACCGCAGCCTTGCTTCTGGGTGCCTTCGCATTGCCATGGTGGGAAGTGGAGGGCCAGG
The DNA here is from genome assembly GCA_041624075.1 of Thermoplasmatota archaeon. GTDB lineage: Archaea > Thermoplasmatota > E2 > JACPAO01 > JAHFTW01 > JBFJVP01. The sequence continues at coordinate 514 of JBFJVP010000422.1, forward strand.
CAACGGGCAGCGGGTTCTCTGCCAGCGGCAGCCGCGAGGCCGGCGCGTTCTCCGATGGTGATCTCATCACCGAATCCCAGGCAAACACCGCCGGCATCCTGGTTCTTGCGGCAGGTGGAGCCGCCATCGCAGGCCTGGTCCTGCAAGCCCTAGGCCGTGCCGGCACCGTCCCGATGCTTGGCGCTGTTCTCCTGCTGGTGGCCGCATTGATCATGATCGCCGCGTCCCTCATCGCAGTGACTCAGTGGCCCGGCGACGACGGATCGTTCTGGGATGAACAGAGCCAGACCTTTGGCGGCGGGAGCGCCACATCCACGGCAGCCGCTGCCTTTGGATGGTTCGCCGCCGCCGGAGCCGGCATCACGGGTTTGGCTGCAGGTGCCGCCGGGCTGGCCCGGCGGTGAGCATGCACGCCACCGTATGGTTTGACGGAGCCAGCAAGGGAAACCCGGGACGCATCGGCGGCGGAGCAGTCGTGGAGATCGCCGGCAAGCGCGAAGTGGTGCGAGTGGACCTGGGCCGGGGAACCAACAACGAGGCGGAGTACGGAGGACTGATTGCGGGCCTCAAGCGGGCCCGGGACCGCGGCGCCACGCAAGTCACGGTACGCGGCGACTCCCAGTTGGCCATCCGGCAATTGGAGGGCCGCTACCAGGTGAAGGCACCGAACCTGCGACCCCTCTTTGACGAAGCCAAGGCACTGCTTGGGGCCTTCAGCCAGGTGCGCCTGGAATGGGTCAGGCGCGAGGAGAACTCGGCGGCCGATCGCGCGGCCAACGAAGCCATTGGGCGCTAGCTCGGTCATCCGTTTTTTCCGGCAGGAAGACCATGAGCGACCATGGGCGGCCGTTGGAAGGGGAAGCAAGATCAGTCCAATGCGTGCGCCGTGCCGACGTGACTAGCCTCAAGTGGCACGCCCTGGTGCCCGCTCGTGGCCTGGCACGACCAACCCAAACAGCGCAACCACCCCGACGTAGCGACCTACATCAGGGACCTTGACGGGCGCCAGCGGGCCATCGTGGAGGCGGTTCGCGCCATCGTGCAGGAATACCCGGATGTGGTTGAATGCCTAGCCTGGGGCATCCCATTCTGGTTTCGCAAGGGGCCCCTGGCTTACGCCAGCGCTGCCAAGGCTCACGTGACCGTGGGTATTGCCCGCGGCGTCGAGGTTCAGGATCGCTTCGGGCGACTGACAGGAACGGGCAAATCGCCGATTCGCAAGGCAACCGTCAAGCTCACAGAGCCCTTTCCAGAGGAGGCAGTCAGGGACTGGATCGCCCAGGCGCTGCAACTGGACGAAGCGGGCGAGGCCTAGTTGACCAGTGTCAAGCCGTCGCAGTGCTTTGCCAGGATGTCCATGCCGCGGTCGATTTCCTCAACGCCGCACGCATAGCTGAAGCGCAAGTGGCGCTCGCCCAGCGGGCCAAACGCGCTACCAGGACTACAGATGAGACCCTTGGCTGCAAGGTCCAGCGCGAGCTTCTGGCTGGGCACGTCGAAATCGTAGCGCGGGAAGGCGTAGAACGCGCCGCCGGGCTTGGGCATGTGGAGGCCGCGGATTTCCTGGATGCGCCGGGTGATGTGGTCGCGGCGCTTCTTGAACTCCGCCACCATGGCTTCCGCCTCGTCCTGCGGGCCCTCCAGGGCCGCGATGGCTGCCTTCTGGATGGGGGTCGGCGGGCACGCGACCGTGTAGTAGTGCATTGTCTCGATCGCCTTGACGTACTCCTCACTGGTGGCGATGCATCCCAGGCGCCAGCCCGTCATGGCGAAGGTCTTGCTGAATGAGTTGACCCACACCACGTTGTCGTGGTGGGTCAGGAAGGAGTGGTGCGGCTGATCGTAGCTCATGGTGTCGTACACTTCGTCGGCCACGACCATGATGTCGGCGTCCTCCGCGATTTCCGCCAGGCCGCGCACGTCGTCACGCTCCAGGCAGATGCCCGTGGGGTTGCTGGGCGTGTTGACGATGATGAGCTTGGTCCGGGGCGTGATCTTCTCCTTGATCTCTTCCAGGTCCGGCCGGTAGGCGTTCTCGTGCGTCAAGCTGTAGTGAATGGGAAA
>JBFJVP010000423.1:0-2576 GCA_041624075.1 Thermoplasmatota archaeon
CGACCGCTTCAGTGTCCGCGTGCTAGCCGAGAGTGGCACCTACATCAAAGAAATGGTCAGCGGCGACGACGGGCGCACCCAGCCCAACCTGGCCGCCCTGGCCGGCACTCCCATGCGAGTGGAGTTCCTGGACGTGGTGGCGATTCTGGACGAGGAGTCCCCATCTGGCGCCGGCGCCGAAAACTGAACTACCTACGGCGAAGGGTCACGGCTACAGCCATCGCCACCAGCAGGAACGCCCAGCTCACTGCTGGCGCGTCCGCGTCCTTGTCCACGGGCGCCTCGTCGGGCGCAGGCACCGCGGGCCCCACGTTTTGGAACGTCCACGTCACGTTGCGGGCGAAGTTCTCGCCGCAATCGGGACCGTCCAGGCAGTGGCTGTAGGTGTAGAAGGACACGGTTTCCTCGGTCCACTCCCCCTCCGGCGCCGTGAAGACCACCCGGTTGGTGAGGCTCCGATCGCCGGAGGCCACGTCGAAGATGTGGGCCCTCAGCCCCGTGAGGCTGGCCGCGCCGCTGACAACCTTGTCCTCGAACATGATCATCGTCTTGGCGTTGGCCGTGATCTCCAGGGCCAAGTCGAACTCGAACGTCGTGCCGTTCACCATGAAGGTCTGGTCCCCGTCGGGCGTCATCAGATGGCCCGGCAGGTAATCCACCATCACGCCGGGGGCCTCCGTTTCGGCGGCGTGGTCACCCAGTTGGGCCACCAGGGCGAGCGTGAACGGGGCCAGGCCCGGCGCGTCGATGGTGTCCACCGATAGGGTTGCGTTCTTGACGACCGCATCGTGGCCGGGGCACTCCTCGATGCCGAAGTGCAACTGGACGGGCTCGGCTTGCAGCCACTCCGGTGCGTCGGCGAGCGCGACAGACACGTCCGCCTCACCCATGTTCTCCAGCACTTCCATGCAACCAACCGTCACCATGATCTCGATGGCGGTTGGAGCATCGGGACTCAGCATCGGCGGCACATCGGCCTCGAGTTCGAAAGCGGCGCTGGGTGCCTGCGCGCTGGTCGCCGGCAAGAGGGCCACCACGGTTGCCACGGCAAGCATGATGATGGGAGTTCGGCGGTGCATGGCCCAGCCAGCGCCTGCGTGACTTACTCGTTGCCCTCAGGGTTCCCGTCGCGGCAATCGTCCTGCAACCAGTACTTCGTCTGCCGCGTGTCGCCCATGTGAACGTGAGAGCCCAGGCACCCCGCCGCATCAAGGGCCTTGAGCGCACCGTACACCGTTCGCCTCGCGTGCCCTGTCTGCACACACAACTCCTTTTGCGTCATGGGGCCAGCGCGCAGGGCCACAAAAACAGCCTGTGCCGCGCCGGGCAGCGCTGCAACCTGAGGGGGCAAATCGGCGACCCGAGCCTGGGCGGAGGGGACGGGCTCGGCGGGCACAGCCTTCGCAAAAACACGCCCCCACAAGCCGGCGTACTGCATGATCAAATCCGGCGTCGGGTGGTATGCCTGGAGCAACTGGAGCACGCGATGGGAGTCTGCCAGTCGCAGGCACGCACGGCCATCCAGTGTTTCCTGGATCGCAAGGCCAGCCTCGCAGGCCACGCGAATCTGGTACGTCGCGGTGCTGCTGGGGATTTTCAGCTTTTCAGCCACCTGCATGGGACGCATGGACCCGTGCTCCAAAAGCAGCAGCGCAATGGCGAGGATGGGGGGCCGCCTCAGTAGGCCGAGCCACCGGCGCCCCTGCCGATCAAGGCGAAGCTTGGCTTGACGTACGGGGAAGAAATCGCGGTAGCGGCCATGGGACGTGCTGGTCACCAGGCCCAGTTTCTCCAGGACGTTCAGGTGGTATTCGGCGAGCATGGGGCTGCAATCGGCGCGGCGCTGGATGTCACGCAAGTGGAGGCCTGGATATGCCTCAACGAGGTGCAAGATGCGAGAGCGCAGATCCGGTTCCATGGGTTAGTCTCGCAACAGGAAGGGTGCCGCCATGCACGCGACGAGGGCGACATCGAACGCGGCGCCCATCATTTCGGTCACTTCGTGGTGCCAGCGCGGCACCTGGATGGTGTAGATTGAAAAGGCGCTCTTGGCCGCCAGGATGGCAAATCCTCCAGCGATGAAGCGCAGCCGGCGATCGCCGAGGCGGCTGGCGGCCCGCCACATAACGAGACACAGCGCCGTCGCAGCCGCCAACACGACTGTGGCAAACAGCGTCGAGGCGAGGGTGTAGTTGGACACGCCTGGCACCTGGCAGGGCACCAGATAAGCACGGCGCCCGGGGGCACGCCTCCAATTCCGTCAAATGACCCTCTTATACGGCGCCGGATTGGTGTGGTTCATGGACTATCGAATGATCCTCGTTGGCCTCGTGGCTCTCGCCTTGCCCGCGACGGCAGGGCCGGGCAACGAAGGGGCTGCAGGCGAGCACGCCCACGGTGGCGTCGTGGGCCCCGACATGTTCACCAACGACACTTGGTCGCACACGTTCAACGCCACGGGTTCGTTCGAGTACCACTGCCACCCGCACCCGTGGATGCAGGCGTCCATCACGGTCATCGAGGCGAACGAGTCGGCGCCCGCCAACCACACCATCGCCATCCTGGAGCCTGAAAAC
>JBFJVP010000424.1:0-2501 GCA_041624075.1 Thermoplasmatota archaeon
AAGACCATGAAGTTGCGTGCCCTGTTGGCCCTCGCACTCGTAGCTGCGGCGGCCCTCTCCGGCTGCTTCGGCAGCGATGACGAGCCTACCGATGACCACTGTGATGACGGCCATGTCGACGCCGATTGCCCTGACAACACGCTGGGTGCCGGCGGCGACCAGAACCTGGGCAACACTACCGATACCAACGAAACCGTCGAGCCCAACGTGCCGCCCGTGGTGGCCTTGAAGGTGTTCGACGACGCTGGCAACGAGACGCGCGCGACGATGCTGGGCGGCAACCTGACGTTTGATGCCTCCGGCTCCATGGACGAGGATGGCGCCATCGATCAGGCTGCCATCACCGTCACGGACAGCAACCAGACCCGCACGGCGACGTTGTTCTCCAATGGCAAGTTCAAGCAGGCCACGTTCAACTTCGACCGCCCCGGCGTCGTGGACGTGACGCTCAGTGTCATTGATGACGCGGGCGAGATCGTGAACCTGGTGACCAGCGTCTTCATCCACCACCCGCAGCCGGACAAGTCCCACTCGTTCAAGGTTCCGGCGCCCCCAACGGTGAGCGCGGATTCATGCGGTGGCACTGGTCTGCCACAGGGCTCATCGGTGCTGGACCCGAACTACTACATGCAGTTCAAGTTCGACGTGCTCGAAGGTGCATCCAAGGTCGAGGCCCGCGTGGCCAGCGGCTCGGCGTCGATCGCCATCTGCGACCCGGACGGAAACGCCATCACTGGCGCCGGCACGGACATGGTTACAACTGAAGACGGGACGAACTTCACGGCAAGCATTGCCTACTACGTGTCGGCCGTCGGAGGCACGTGGGTCCCCGTGGATTCCAGCCCGGCTGTCCACCAGTCCAACGCCGTCTCCGTCGACGTGATCGTCTACTACGGCACCGAGTAGACGGCGACGTCATTCCGATCAAGTTGATTCCTTCCCCCTCCTCATCCTCCCATCTTTTTGGATTGTTTCTTCACTGAGCCGGGGCTCCGCGCCGCGTGGCCCCCCGTTTTCACTGGCTCAAGCTGCGTGCGACGGCGCACCAGACCGAGGAACCCGAGCGCGTCGCGGAGGCGCTTCGCACGGCCAGCGGTTTGGACGACGAGGCATTCGAGCAGGCCTTGGAGGCGACTGCGTTTGACTCCCAGTTTGGCGGCAAGGTCACGATGCTGGAGGTGGCGGTGACGCGCAACCGCGCCGTTAGGGATGCGTTTGACCACTTGCTGGCCCCGGGTGCCCTGCGTGACCTGGTGCTTGGCCAATTGGAGGCGCGCGTGGACGACGAGGGCACACTGTACCTGAGGGTCGACAAGCAGGCCGCATTCCAGGGGTCGATCCAGCCCGGCGAGGGGGACGACACGGTGCAGGTGAAGTTCCGCATCCAGACGCACCCCGTGAGCCGGGACGCGGCACTTGCGGCGTATCGGGAGTTGCTGGGGTCGGCGTAGGGCGCGCTACGTGTTGGCCAGCAGGCGGCGCCTGGGTGGCAGGAGGCGACAGGGCGAGCGCCTGGGGAGTCCCTTCGGGCCCCCGATGCTCAAGCGCCTTTGTCGGGGCGCTTAAGAGGAAAGCACCGCTCCGAAGGGCTGCCTTCTGGAGGATCCTTTCTCGTGCCCATCGACATCTTCGAAGTGACGTGCCCGGCGTGCGGGTTGGATTTCGACGTGGCGGCCGACGCCAAGACCGCCAAGTGCCCGCACTGCTTTGCCGCGATGCGGCTGGAGGAGGCTCCTGAGTCGGCACCCGCAGAGGCACCCTCGGTGCCCGAGGCGGACGCCGCTGCAAGTGCGCCAGCTCCTGTGGAAGTCGAGGTGGTGGAGGCACCCGAGCGACCGGTGGAGCCATTGGCGGCGGCCTCGGCCACACAAGCGGTCGAAGAAGCGGAGCCCGACAAGAAGGCGACGCGGCCGACTTCGATGCGGCAGCGGTTCCTGACGCGCACCGACCGCACGCCCGGCGATTTCACAGGCATCCCGGTCATCGATCTGGAAGGTGTGGGTCCGAAGTACGAGCGCAAGCTCAAGGAGATCGGCATCACCACCACGGAGCAGTTGCTGTGGGCGGATGCCAACAAGGTGGCGGAGCGTTCGGCCATCGCGTTGCGCGAGGTTCGCAAGTGGCAGGACATGTCCGAGTTGATCCACATCAAGGGCATCGGTCCCCAGTACGCCGAGGTCTTGGTTCGCGTCGACATCAACTCTGTCGCCGAGTTGGCCCAGCAGGAGCCTGCGCGCCTGGCCCAGAAGATCGAGAATTTCCTCGAAGCGTTGGACGTGACGGTGGTTGGCAACAAGATCACCGAGCGGCGCGTGGCGGGCTGGATCAAGTCGGCCGCCAAGATTGCGCCCCCTCCGCCGTCGCCGTCCAGGCAGGCCTTGGCCCAGGTTGCGTCCGAGCCCGAGGCGCCAGAGGAGCCACTGCTGGCAGCCGCCGGCGTGGTGGCTGCGGCGTCCTACAAGGGCGAGGCGCAGGTGGAGGAGTGTCCTCGTTGCCAGGAG
>JBFJVP010000425.1:0-2501 GCA_041624075.1 Thermoplasmatota archaeon
CAACAACTGCCAGTCAACGAAGTGCGCCTGGAGAACAAGGAAACCCAGCCGCCACGCCGCTGGGGCCAGGGTGGCCTGGTGGCCGAGATGGAGCGCCTTGGCATTGGTACCAAGGCAACACGTCACGAGACGATCCAGAAGCTCATCGATCGCAATTACATCACCGAGAACCCGGTGCAACCGACGCTGATCGGCTTTGCTGTAACCGATGCGCTGGAGGAGCACGCCGCGCGCATTACGGACGCCGACATGACGGCCCAGCTGGAGGCGGAGATGGACAAGATCGCGGATGGCACCCTCAGCCTGGATGCGACGGTGGACGAGTCCCGGCAACTCCTGCACGGTGTCGTTGAGGTCCTGACATCCCACGGCGAGCCCATCAAGGAGAAGATCCGCAAGGCCCTGGACGAGGACGCCGATTGTGGCGAATGCCCCGTGTGCCAGAAGCGGCTCCTGGTGCGAGCTAACCGCTTCGGAGGCCGCTTCATTGGCTGCAAGGGCTACCCCGATTGCACGCAGACGTACAACCTGCCTGCCCGGGGCCACCTCATGTTCCGCGACGAGCCATGCGAGGAGTGCGGTGCGCCGTTCGTGGAGGTCAACGACCGTGGCCGCCGCACGGAGCAATGCGTCAACATGGAGTGCTCCACGCGCCAGGAGGCCCTGCGCGCCGAAGAGCAAGACCTGGGGCAATGCCCCACGTGCAGCGTTGGCACGCTGAAGGCGACGCGGAGCCGTAACTGGAAGCGTTTCGTGGTGTGCAGCAACGAGGAATGCGACCAGACCTATCCACTGCCCCAGCGGGGGGCCATCGAGCCGGAAAACCGTGCGTGCGAGGAGGAGGGCTGTGGTGCGCCCCGCATCAAGGTCATCACCAAGGGCCGCAAGCCGTGGGAGATCTGCATCAACATGGATTGCCCCGGCAACGCCAAGAAGGGCAAGGATAAGGCCCAAGGTGAAGGCGAAGCCAACGCGGAGGGCGCCGAAACGGCCGAGGCGACAACGCCGGGCTCTTCGGGTAAGGCCTAGGGGCCGCCGGATCATGGCTGCCCGAGGGTCCGGTCCACGTTTCCTTTATACGCTGCCTTGATTGGAGTGCCACTTGGTCCTCTCGAAGCGCCGGCTCAGTCCGTACTTCCTGTTCGCACTGCTGCTCATTTTGGCGTGGACCAGCTTCCGCGTGGTCGCCGTCTTCCTGGACTTTGTGCTCGTCGCCCTTTTCCTGGCGTACCTCACCTTTCCCGGCTATCAACGCATCCTCGCCTTGGTGCGGCGCCCCCAGTTGGCGTCCTTCTTCATGGTCGCATTGGTGACGATCCTGGTCGTCGTGCCCTTGGGGTTCCTGCTCGTGGGCCTCGTCAACGAGTTGCGCAGCATCCTGCTCAACCTCAACGTTGACGAGATGCGGGCGGCCCTCGATCGCCTGACGGGCCAACTGGATGCGCGCCTGGGGACAGGATCCGCTGACGGCACCCAGCCCGGGCTTCTGGACACCGTGGTCCCCAGCGTGTCAAGCATGATCAGCGGGTTGGGAACCAGGATCATTCAAGTGCTGGCCGAGGGCATCATCGGCGTCTTCGTGCTACTGTACGTGATGTACTACACCTACACCGACGGCGAGCGCCTCATCGACTTCCTCAAGGAACTGCTGCCCATGCAGGAAGGCCACCGGGAGAAGCTGTTTCACGAGGTTCAACTCGTCACGCGGGCGGTCATGTACGGTTCCGTTCTGACCGCTCTCATTCAGGCCATCCTCGGGGGCATTGGCTTCGCGCTCTTTGGCATCCCCAACGTTATCTTCTGGAGCTTCGTGATGTTCATTCTCGCGTTGCTCCCCCTGATCGGGCCACCCCTGGTCTGGGCTCCATGGGGCATCTACCTTATCCTGGCGGGTGACACCTTCCGTGGCGTCGGCCTGCTGGTGTACAGCTTCATCCTGGTCTCGACCATGGACAACATCCTGCGCCCCAAACTCATTGGAACCCGCGCCCAGGTTCACCCCGTGGTCATCCTGCTCGGTGTGCTGGGGGGCATCGCCTACTTCGGCTTCAGCGGGTTCATCCTGGGCCCCCTCGTACTGTCCATCTTCGTCACCATCCTGGACGTGTACCGAAAGGAGTTCGCCCTCAAGATGGACGAGGATGCGGAACCCTTCCGTATTGGCACCTTCTCGAGGTAATCCTTTAGTTGGTGCGGCCGCGGGCGGCCCCTTCGCGGCATGGCGGGTCGTGGCGACGCACGCATCCGTCACGCTTTGGGCCCGTCCGCGCAAGGGGCGCAGGCTGGCGGTGCCCTGCAGCCTCCCCCGCCGGCTCGGCATTCCAATAACCTCGCCATCTCGCCGAGCTCGCTGGCTCGGCCGGTGGGCAGCAGTGCACTCGCAGGCAGGCTGCGCCTGCCGGCTCGGCATTCCAATAACCTGGCCATCTCGCCGAGCTCGCTGGCTCGGCCATTGAAATGCGGGATACGGGATTTGACCCCGGCGCCGTGCCGGCACCCGG
>JBFJVP010000426.1:0-2473 GCA_041624075.1 Thermoplasmatota archaeon
GCCCTGCATCTACGGCTCCGACTCGGACTGCAAGATCAAGCACACCTGCGTGATGGCTCCTTGCTACCCTGAGCGCGTTCCGTAAGAACCGTTCACTAGCGACAGGAACCCAGGTTCTCTTCCCCCAACTTCTCCACTGTTCTGAGCCACCACCCGGCGTCGTCAACGGTCCACGGGTACGCGAAGCGCTCGCCAGCAGTCCAGGCGGGTGCAAAGCGCTCACACATGACGTATGTGGCGTGCTGTAGCGCGCGGGACGTGTCGCCCGCCAGCAGGGCGGCGTGGCCGATTGAAGGCCAGAGGAACCCGTCTTCGATGGCCGCCGTGTCAGTGGCCCAGTCCGGCTTGCCGGTGCCGTCCCAGGTGTTCACGAGCGCCATTTGCCGGGCAGCGAGGGCACCGGCGGGGTCCGTGGCCCCAAACAGGTGTGGCCAGGCCCCTGCAACAGTTCCGGGATACCACGAAGCGGCATCGGCCGGGTCCCGCTGGCCACCGTAGTGCTTGGCCACATGGAACAAACCCGTGGCCGGATCGAGGAGTTCGGCGGCTATTCCGGCGCGCACGGCTGCCGCCGCTGCGCCATAAGTGGCCGCCGCCTCGCCGTCGTGGTAAACGACTTGCTGGAGGCTGGCCATGGCGTCCAGGCCGCGTTGAACTTCGCTGTTGTCCATGGTGTACTTGACGAGGTAATCGCTACGGGCCCACGTAAGTCCGTCCTGATCTTGCAGGCCCAGAATCACGTCCGCCACGGCCTCCAGGCCGTCGCGCCATCCAGGCTGTTGCAGGACCGCTGGATCCCCGCCTTGTTCCACGAACGTCCAAGCCAGAGACAGGAACGTTGCAGCAGCGCTGTCGTCTGCGTCCCGGTGGTTGCACAATCGAACGTCAATGCCGGGCGGGCATGTGGTTTCGCCGCTGCCATCCGACAAGTACCAGTGATCCAGGATGGCCCCTGGCGGAGGCGGAAGTTCCACGATGGCGGTGGCCGCTGGCGGTGGATCCATGGCTACAACCGGGTCATACAGGTGTTCCAGGTACCACGTCATCCATGCGGCGGCGACTTGGAAGCGATCCGGGTTGTGGCTGTGCAACAGGCCCTCCACTGCCAAGTTGGCATTGTAAGGAACCACTCGGAAATATTCCAGCCCCACGAATGGCACGGCAGGCGGAACCCGGTGGCCATACTCGTGGTGGACGAAGATCGCGCCGGCGCCAGGCCCATCGCCTTGCAGTTGCAGGGACACAATCCAATCTGCGGGCACATCGGCAATGCCCCCGCCGGGGTGGCCCGTGGACTGGCCGCCAATCAGAACCACGCACGTTACCACTGCCAGCCAACCCGATCGCACGCCTCCAGATGAGCGCGCCTACTCATGGCCGTTTCGTCTGCCTGAATTGCTGCAAGCTTCGCTTTGGGCAGGCCCACGCGCACAGGCTTATGCCGGCGGCTCCAATTGGGTGGGCATGGACGGCGTTGCGACCTTGGGCCGACAGTGGCTTCGCCGCATGCTGGAGCAACGTCGCCTCTACGCGCAACCCATTTCCGCGCCACGCTACGATCGCGCGATCCGAACGATGCGCGTGCGGTCACTGGCGGAAGGCCTCCTGGTCTTCATTGCCGGCTTCTCGATCGACGACTTGCAAGTCCTGCGTTACCCCGGATGGATCGTGGGCACCGTGGGAGCCGTCGCCCTCGTTGCCTTTGGACCACTCTGGCATGGCATCATGGCCGCACGCAATCTGTGCGACGCCGATGATGCGGCGTTTGACCGGGCTATGGTTCGTTCTGTGCGCCGTGCCCGGCTCCTGCTGGTGGCCGTCATCGTGCTTGGCACCATGTGGCTCGTCGTTTTCAGCGAGGGGGTGCCCGCGTGGGCCGTCTAGTGGCTCTTTTGACCGCCCTGCTCGCGGTCCCCGCAGCGGGCGCCCAACACATCGACCCGAACATCCTGGGCGACACGCTCCGCCCGATTCTCGACCCCGTAGCGGAAGACGGCGTGGCCTCAGCGGAATCTGTCACGGGCCTGGATTTGTCAACCGAGGAGATCGACTTCAAAGTCGCCCTGGATGTCTTCAACGTCGACTACGAATTGATTGGCATCGTGTTTGGCGGCGGCAAGATCCAGGCCGACGTGGACGCGCGCATTGTCTTGGACTTCCGTGCCATCAGTGTCGCAAGGCTCGATCAGGCCTTCCAGCAGGCCAGCGGCAACGCGAACATGAGCCTCTCCAACACGTTGGGCATTCCGTCAAACCGGACCGCCGTCACGGCCGAAACGGTGCGTACGCTTGGCGGCGGCATCCTGTTGGAGATGTTCCAAGCCTATCAGGAGCGAGCAACGACGCGGATTCTGGAGTCGACGGTGCCCGGCATGCGGGTGCTGTCAACGGTCTTCGAATGGAGCAATACCCTGCCTCTTGAGGGCATTCAGCAACAACCGTTGCCCAACCCGGAGGAACTGGACCCCCAGGA
>JBFJVP010000427.1:0-2470 GCA_041624075.1 Thermoplasmatota archaeon
ACCACCAACTCGTGCTGGTGTTGCCGCGTCACCGCGTCAAGCACTCTCGGAATCACCAGCAGCGCCAAGCTCGCCATCAGGATCAAGGCAAACACGAGTCGCCCCATGGCTTCCAGGGGGGCCAACCATGAACCTTCCCCGGAACCGCCTGCCAGGCCAACCAGGATGGCCAGCAAGGCAGCGGCCGCCACATCCTCCGTCACCAGGACGCCCAAGACGCGTTCGCGCGCCTTGCTGGGCACGTGGCGCATGCTGCTCAGGCGTTCGCCAAACAGCGTCGAGGAGACCGCCAGCGCCAGGCCCAGTGCCAGGGATTGGGTGACGCTCCAGCCAGCCAGCCGGCCGAGGCTGAAAAGCAGCGCCGCAGGAACCAGAATGTCGAAGGGCAGGAGGGCAGCGCCGGCCCTGACTGCGCTGGTGAGGCGCTTTAGATCCAGTTCCAAACCGATGAGAAACAGGATGAACAGGACGCCTAGCTCGGCGCCTTGCTCCACGACTGATTCCGGCACCACGCCGTGGCCCAAGGCGTGGGGGGAAGCAGCTACGCCCACGGCCACGTAGCCCAGTGCAGTGGGCAGTTGCAGACGGTGGGCGATGGCGCCGGCCACCGCGAGCGCCAGCCCTACCAGGGCGACGACGGCGATGGTGGAGGCGACCACGAGCGTCCATCGTTGCGTGGGACCTAAGGCGCTTCGGTTGGAGGTGGGGGCGCGGGGCTCCGACGCATCCGCACACGCGCCCCGCAGCCGGGGGATTTGGAAGGCGATTGGCCCGGGATGGCTGTGCGCACCCAAGCAGCGAAAAACAACCCTGGTTTGGCCGGCGCCATTGGCACTGGGTCGGCTGCCTGGATGGGCATGGTGTTTCGTGGCGTTTCGCTTCGCCGACGGCATTAGCCATGCCCTGATTCCCCTGGCGGCGCTGCTGATCTACGACTTGCCCGTATGGGCCGTGGCCGCCACGTCGGCCGCCATGAACCTCGTGGGCGTCCCTGCCGCTAGCCTCTGGGGGCGCATCATGGAGGGAGGCCGCGGTCGCCGGCGCCTGTCGATTGCCGGCTTCTGCACGGCCGGAGTCGGCATGGCCATCATGGCGGCCCAGCCCCCGTTTCTTGGCTTCCTGTTCGGAGCCATGATGTGGACCGCCTTCGGTGTGGCAACGGCACCAGCGGCGTCGGTTCTGGTGTTGGAGGGCGTTGAGCGGCGCCAATGGGCTCGGGCAACGGGCCTGCTGAGTCGGCACACCGGTTACGCCTACCTGGCTGGCGCTTCCCTTACCACGGCCTTTGGCTTGGCTGGCTTGCTCAGCCTGCGCATCATCATGGCTGTGGCCACGTTGTTGGCCTTTGGGGCGGGTGTCGCGGCCCTCAAGACGATCCGCCGCGCGGGGCCCAACTATGAGGCTCCTGTGGTGGCCTACGAGGAAGCAGCGGTGCGTCAAGCGCAGCGGCGCTTCGAACGGCCCGTGTTCCTACCGGCGCGGCTGCGCCACCGCATGCGGGCGTCGGTCGAAACCCGCAAGCCGCCGGCCAACGTGTGGCTGGCCTCTGTCGTGCTCTTGTTTTCAGGCAGCGCGGCATTCTTTGCAGCATACCCCGGCCTGCTGGTGGAACGCACCGGGATGGCCGCCGGAATGGTCCTGTTGGCTCAGCTGCCAAGCCATGTGGCGACGCCCATGTCGTATTCGTGGGCGGGTCGCCTGGCCGAGGCGCGGGGCGAAGTGCCGGTGATCCTGCAGGGCCTGAGCATGCGCCTGGTGGCGATCCCGGTCCTCGCCCTCGCCACGCTGTACGGGGCGTTCTTTGGCGGCTGGGTGTTGTGGGTCCTGGTGCCCCTGCACGCCTTGGTGGGCGTGGGCTTTGCACTGTTTCAGATCAACACGCCGTGTGTGCTGGCCCACTTGCACGAGCCGCGGCGCGGGGCTGGTGTTGGTGCCTTCCACGCGGCCACGGCGACCGGCACCTTGGTGGGCTCCAGTCTGGCGTTTGTGTTCCTGCTCTTGTTGCCGGCTGGGTGGCTGGCGGCTGCATGCGTGAGCCTTCTGAGCATGGGGACATGGTTGGCTCGTCGCGCGGCCAGGCAGACCCCGACCGGCTGAAGCGCTCCCGCCGGCTAGCTCGGGGGTTCCTTCCTCCCGCCCATCCAGCCATGCCGGGGGCCGCCGGGTTGAGGCTTGTCGGGCCGTGGAGAGTCTTCGGGCAGCCGTCGCTCCTCGCGGCCGGCCTGGATGAAGTACCCGAAGAATCCCACTGCCAGGCCGATGCCGTAGGCGCCAAAGAGGTAGGGCGTGTCAAACAGGGACGTGACGGCGGCACCGCCCACGGCGCCCAGCACGGCGCTCAGGTCCGAGAGGCCAACCGGTCCGGTCTTCCAGCGCAGGGTTCGGTACGTGATCCAGCCGACCACGAGTCCGAAGGCAAGCGCGCCCATGGCCGACACGATCTCGTGAAACGTCATGCGGCCCCCAGGCG
>JBFJVP010000428.1:0-2459 GCA_041624075.1 Thermoplasmatota archaeon
CGAATAGCAGCTCAGCAGAGGCTACCGGGACGGCAAGCATCAGGGCAGCAAGGGTCGTGGCGGTGAGCGTCTTTGAAACGCAACGATGACGATACATAGGCATTCCTGCAAACGAAAACGCAAGCAAATTTGACCATGTCCCAGGCTAATTTGGTGATTTCCCGGACTTTCGGTGCGTTTCCGACCCGCGCGTTTGGCCTTCGTGGGCCCCCGCGGGAGCGCTCGCTGGCAGCAACCGGCTGGACCGCCCTGGCCGCAGGCTTGTTGGATCATTCACGGGCGGCAGGCAAGCTCTGGCGCCCGCCGGCCGGCACGCCCGCGCCGCGGCGGGTCATCGGGTGGCGCTGGTGGCGGGGACCAAGAGGGCGGAGGCAAGGTGCAACTACGCCGCCGCGGCACAGTTAGCCAAGCCGGCACGCAGAATGAACGGCGTGCCCGGCATGATGCGCGTGCCACTGCCCAGGGCAGGGTTCTCAAGCAGCAACTCAACGCCGTGCTGCATCGAGGCCTCGACCGCCAAGCGATGCAACGGCCCCACCGACGTGTGAGTCAGCAGCAATTGGCCGGCATCGACGCTTTCCAGGATCTCCACGCCGTCCGCCGCCCTCAGGCCACCGTCAGCCTTCCAGAAGCGCACTTCGGGAGAACCCAACTGAACGGCCAGTTCGATGGTTGCCTGCTCGCCAGCGCCCGGTCGCGGCGCCGCCAAGTCGGCCTCGGCCACCAGGGCCCCGTAGTGGGGTGGCAGCGCATCGGTTCCGCCGCAAACCAGGGGCAGGTTGTGGCCCCCAGTGGCCAGCCGCGCGCCCAACGCAAGCGCCGTGGCGCGATCGGTCCAGCGAGCCACCGAGCGTCGCCCGGTCGCCAAGGCTGCTTCGAGACTGATTCGCAACTGCTTGCGGGCAGCGCCATCCATTCCGCCTTCCAGCAGGGCCTCGACGCGGTGCAAAACCGCGTTGACGTTTGCGGGCGAGGCGTCCTCGAAGGCCCGCTCGGCGTCCTGCCGGAGCGCCGCAGGAGCTGCCACCACGAGCCAAGTGGATTCCTGTTCCAGGTGTGCCAAGGCGCTGTCAGCGACCTCCCAGAAGGCCGCGGGGGACTCCAGGATCGACCCACCGACGTGGATCAGGCACGGACCAAAGCCACTCAAGCCATCACCACCGGCCGGTTCAGGCACACGTGCCAGGCCGAAATGGCGCTGGGCAAGCGACTGAACTGGCCGGCGGTGCCGGATCGGGGGCGGGTGGGGCCAAGTGGCTCCTGCGCTTTTCGAGTCATTGCATCCGTCTCCTGTGCCAAGGGCACTGAAGTGACGGACCGCCTACCACAGGCACGAGGTGATCCGCGCGGCGCCTACAGAAGAGGCGCAAAAATGGCGGATCGACGTGTGTGCAGGAGGCATGTCCGTTCAACCACAAAGCTGTGTGGCTAGTATATCAAGCTTGTCGACCAATCGCGAAAGCCTGCAAGGGGCGAACGCGCCTCAGGCGTCGGCGTGCCGAGGCCGCCGACTGGCGGAGATCTTCACGTCGGGGCTTGGGACAGGCTGCGCCTGGATCTCGATTTCATGCCGCTTGGCCACATCGATGGCGGATTCAATGGAGACCTCTCGGCTGCCCTGCCACAGGATGACCCGGCTGCTGCCCAGCTCCCTGGCAGCGGTGACGGCGGCCAAGGGGCTTCCATCGGATTCCAGCAGTTGATAGTTGCCGGCAGGCTGGCGCAGAATGCCGGCGCACAGGATGGCGCTGGCTCGCCGCGGCAATGGAGCATCAGCCGAAAGCTCGATGATGGGCAGGTCGAGCCCAAGATCAAGCAAGTGGTGGCGCAGAATATCCGCAGTGGCTCGTTCAAGCCACGTTCGCGGCGTATCGACGGCCGGATCCAACTCGATGACGGAGCGATCCGGCGCCGCCTCCAGGGATTCCAGGGTATCTGCGACGGCGGCCAAGTCCAGGTCGGCACCCATGCAGCGTTGCACCAGCCGGGGGTGGGCTTGTACCGCCACCCAGGCGGGGCGTTTGGCCAGTTCGTCAGCCAATGCCGCCGCTACCCGCTGGAAGCCCGCAACATCGCCCAAGACATCCGCAGCGACCGCCACGACGAGGGGCGGAGTGTAGCCGTACATGGACCACGCCGAGGCGACCTGCAACAAAAGCGATGTGGCAGCGTGGGCCACTGGTAGCCGCTGCCCCGCTGGCCTCGGGCGCCGAGAGGCGCTGCACGCCCGGGGCCAATCCAGCCCCCGCCCTGCTCCACGCAGGGCTCGCCCCCAAGCACGGCTGCGCCGAACTCGGGGTCCCCCTCGGCCGCTGGCCTCGGGCGCCGAGAGGCGCTGCACGCCCCGGGGCCAATCCGGCCCCCGCCCTGCTCCACGCAGGGCTCGCCCCCACGCACGGCTGCGCCGAACTCGGGGTCCCCCTCGGCCGCTGGCCTCGGGCGCCGAGAGGCGCTGCACG
>JBFJVP010000429.1:0-2458 GCA_041624075.1 Thermoplasmatota archaeon
CAGCGCTGGTGGGCGAACTGCGCAGCTTCGCCGACAGCTACTCCGAGCGCGCGGCCAACCTGCCAGACCACGTGGGTGCCCGCGACTACCTGGCTGACCAATTCGAGAGTTTCGGACTTGATGTGTGGCGGCAGAATTTCACCAACGGCATCGAGCAGGAAAACATCGCGGGCATCAAGTGGGGCGAGAAGCGCGACGAATGGGTCATCGTTGGTGCCCACTACGACATGGTGACCACCGACTGCATCGCTGGCACCGTCATCAACAACGTCCCAACCGTCGGCGACGCGGCCCCCGACTGCGTGACGCGCCCCTACAGCCAAGGCATCTACGACGACGGCAGTGGCACCCTGATGACGGTCCACCTCGCCCAGGCGTTCGCCAACCTCAGCACCCAGTACACCATTGCGTTTGTTGGCTTTGACGGCGAGGAACGAGGCTTGCAGGGCAGCGGCGCCTTCGCTGAAACCCTGTTTACCGGCGAGACGCCTTGGGGGCCCGTCAAGGTCCGTGGAATGCTGAATCTGGACATGATTGGCCTGAACTGGCCGGGCGTCGACGCGCCCATCTACTTCGACTCCAACAGCCCCGAAATGGAGGCCCGCGTGGCCGAGCTCGGTGAGGAACTGGGATTCCCCGAGGGCATGATCAAGTACCAAGGCATCACCCTGGGCCGCAGCGACTACGCTCACTTCATGGACCAGGATGCCCCAACGGGCTTCTTCATCAGTGACTTCGAGGAGTGGGAACTGCCCGCAGACTCCGGCGTCACGGTGCCATGCGAAGCCACCATTCCCCGCTGCACCGCTTACCCGTTCTGGCACGTCCAGGACACCTGGGAAACCATGGTCCTCATGGCCGGCAGCGAGGAGGATGTGATCGCCGGCTTCGAGACTGCAACCAACTTGGCTGCGGGCGTGATCTTCCTGTTGGCCGTCGAGTCTGACGACCTGAGCGTGGCCTGATTCCAGCCCCTCGCCTCGTCCCCCTCGTGCTACAGGTTGTCCAGTTCCTGCAGGTTCTCAACGACCGTGGACAGCAGCCGCAGCGCCTGCTCGGCGTGCTCGATCTTCTCGTCGAGGCCACCCGCCTCCGCCGCCCAGTTGAGCAGGGTGCGAATGTTCTGGAACTCCTCGTTGATGGACAGCTTGAGCGCGTCCTCGTACAACTTGGTCATGCGCACACCCCTTCGATGGCTCCCTGCCAGTCAGCCACAACGGCCGCAGAATAGTCCGGAGGGCCCGGCGGGACCTGGGTGCGGCTGGAGGGATCGTGCCAACTGGGATGCATCACCGAATCTGGGTTGGCTTCATGCTTGGGCAGGCCTTCATGGTTTTCCTGCATGGGGATAGCGTCGTTGACGACGCCGAGAGCATGGCCGGCATAGTGGAGAACCACCCAGGGGGCTAGTTGGTCGCGGTCGATTCCCAAGTTGGTGGCGGCGTCGCGCAGGTTGGCAGCCGACACGGCGACAATGCCTGGGCGCAGCACAGTCGCCACGTCATCCAGCCCGTCGATTTGCTCAAGCATGACGACTCGAAGGACGATGCGGCCCCGACTGGTGAAGGACTGGTCGGCAAATGCTTCCTGAACGGTCTCCAATTGTCGATCGTCCATGGTTGGGGCGTCGTCGCGCAACATGAAGATCGAGGTGGCCTCGCGGGGGGTGTGCTGGGCCAACCGTGCCGCCAGGAGCTCCAGCGACGGGAGCAAATCGAAGGCCATGCCCTGCTCCTCCAGGAGGATCAGGTCCAGTCGCGCGTAGCGTTCGGGGTTGATGGCCCCGCAGGCGAAGTTGCGCGTGGTGTCCTGGGGCGGCGCAATGATGTCGGCAATGCACCCTCCCAGTAGCAGGGGCAGGAGCATCAAGCCAAGCACGCGGGCCACGGCGTCGCATGGGCGGTGCCCTGATTTAGCCGGTTCGAGGCCGGCTTCTCATGCTTCTATGGCGATCAAACTCGAATCCGTCGTCGGGCCATGGCTGTTCATGAAAGCGGATCTGCCCGCCTGGATGGCTCGGGCGATACTCGTGTTGGCCGTCGTGGCCATCGCCGTTGACCTTGCGTGGCAGGGTATCCATGCACGGTTGGCCCTGGGCGGCGGCGCTTCAACGCCGACCGGCGACGATCCCCGAATGATCCTTTCTGCGTTCATCCCCGTGGCGCTCTTGGCGGTGGCTGCCCTTGGGCGACTCGGTTGGCGCGGCGGCCGGGTTCCAGGCTAGCGACGCCCCCCAAGGCCGTGCAAGGACGCTTAAAAACCTCTTTGGGCGCCCCCAAGGTCGTGCAAGGACGCTTAAAAACCCCTTTGGGCGCCCCCAAGGCCGTGCAAGCACGACCTCGGGGTCCGCAACGCCGCGCGTTGCTCGCTTAAAAACCCCTTTGGGCTTTTTAAGCGGGCGTGACCGGATTCGAACCGGCGACAGCTGGCTTAGGAGGCCAGGGCCTTATCCAGGCTA
>JBFJVP010000430.1:0-2455 GCA_041624075.1 Thermoplasmatota archaeon
GATCGACCTGCCAGGGGCCGCCAGTTCGCTCTGCGGCCCGTCGCTGGAGAAACTGCACTGCGATTCGGAACTGGTCGTGCACGTCACCGCGATCACTTCCGAAAACGCGGCGGGGTAGCCGACGCAGTTGTTGCAGGGGCCACTGTTGCCGGCAGCACCAACCAGCAGCGATCCCTGGTTCCACGCGTAACTGACTGCGTCCTGCATGGATTGGGAGGCAAAGGATGAACCCAGACTCATGCTGATGACATCGCCGCCGTTGTCGGCGCACCATGCCACGGCACTGGCCACCGCGAAGAAGCTCCCGGATCCACGGCTGTCCAAGGCCTTGGCAGCCAGGAAGCCCACGTTGGCCACACCGGCGATGCCGATACCGTTGTCGATGCCGGCTGCCACGGTCCCCGCCACGTGGGTGCCGTGGCCGTTGTCATCCATGGGGTCGGCGTCGTTGTTGATGAAGTCGAAGCCACCCAGCCAGCGCGTGCCGGCGAGGTCCTCGTGGGTGTAGCGCACGCCCGTGTCCACGATGCACACGGTGCGTTCGTTGCCGCCCAGTCGAACCTCCCAAGCGGCTGGAGCCCCCACTTGTTGGGGGCCGTACTGGTCGCCCCAGCGGGGGTCGTCGGGCGTCACGGCGATGCTGTAGGCGCGCAGGTTCTCCTCGACGTACCGGATGTCCTCCCGGAGTGAGGCCCGCAGCAAGAATCCCTGCAGGTCGCGTGGTTCCACGAGGGCCAAGCCCAGGGGTTCGGCGAGCGCCAAAACGGTGGCGCCCTCGAAGCGGTCCCCCACAGAGAGTTCAGGCAAATGCGTGAAGGCCACGATGTACGATGGCCCCTCAAAGGGCGCCAGGGCCGTGCCTGCCGGCAGGGCAACCAGAAGAGCCAGAACCAGGGCCCGCGTGCCTGTGCCCGCCGAACCAACCACGACCATGCCTGTGCAATGACCGCATGGCCTTAAGGCGTCGCCGGGGGCACGCAGGCCCTGATTTGGGTGGGACTTGCCTATTCGGCGGGAGTGGCTTGCGCCTCGGGGGCCGGTTCGGGGGTGAGCTTGGGTGCCCGGGGGCGGCGCAGGGGCTCCCGGAAGGGCCGCGTGGTCAACATCAGCAGGGGCGGGTAGAACAGGTTGATCCAGTTGGCTGCGGCGACGGTTTGGGCCGGGCCGCCAACGGGACTGCCGCCGAAGGCGGGCAGCCATGCGTCCAGGAACACGAGGCCCGCGCAGAAGCCGACGATGCCGAACACGATGAACGGCTGGTCGGCCCGAGCCGTGTAGGCGGTTTGCTCGGTTGCGCGCAAATGATGGGCCAGGCGAACGCCGGCGAAGATGATGGCGCCCAGGTAGATGGTGGCAAACAGTCGCAGGCCGAAGTTGGTGAGGAAACCGAAGGCGGGCGCGGCAAGAATGATCGCAAAGAGCGCACCGATGAGGTACATGGGGCGCTCCAGGAAGAACTCAAACATGGGCCCCTTTGTGGAAACAGTCAGACCACCGAATGCCAGCAAGGCGATGAAGCAGCCAAGGGAACCAAGGGTCACCATGATGGAGATCGGGTCCAGGCCTCCGATGAGGAGCATGAGGCCGCCGCCGGGCCAATAGAGGGCCCACATCCACAGGCTGAATTTCATGGCGGTGCGGAAGCGGTCGAGGCTGGGTTCTGGCTGGGTCATCAGGTCACCGCCCACGACTCCATCCATGCTTCTAAAGCCGGATTGGATAGACCATTGAATTCTAGTCGAATTGTCAAACAATGTTAGCTTGGCCAGCCACCGGGGTGTCGTTCGGGTGTTCGTCAGCTTCAGGTGGAGCCTTTGCGCCGCGCCGCCCGTTGCCGATCCGTTCCGATCGGTTGTGCAGTACAGCAACAGCCACAGAAACAAGCAGGATTCCGACGCCGGGCACTTGTGCCATGGTAGCACCCACATGCGCCGCGCCCGCCCGTAGCCGGGTGGATTTGCAGGTTGCCAGGGAGGAATTGGGGCGGCCGTCGGGGCTCTTGTATCCCTCGCACCGGCCTAGGTCGTACAACTCTTCGTAAGTCTTTGCCAGTTCGCCAAGCCCGGCGGAAGCTGCAAACAGCGCGATGCTGAAACCAACCAGGGCCCAGGCCGAACGGGGGATGTCCGCCATGCCCCAAGCGCCGCCACTTCGCGGATAGCCATTTTGGTGAAACGATTGGACCACGCAATGAGCGCTGCCCGAGGCGTCCACGCTCGTTGCCCCCGCCGGCTGGTCACCAATGCCTAGCTCAGCCCCCTTGGTCCTGTCGCCCCTGCAACGCCTCGGGCACCGATTGGCCAAGAAGGCATTCCCATGCCACTGCAAGGACCCGGTTCACGAATAGCTGCGCATCGCCCTCGAGCGGTTCCTCGCCGACGGCTCCATGAGCCGGGACGGGGCGTGGCACCTGGCCCGCCTAGCGTCCCGGCTGGGAATCGACGCCGAACGCGCC
>JBFJVP010000431.1:0-2446 GCA_041624075.1 Thermoplasmatota archaeon
ATGTCGTTACAGGAGGCCAATCCACGCCAAGCAAGGCCCTCGCCGGCTTCCAGCCGGTTGTCCGCGCCTGGTTCAACCAGGTACTAGGGGAACCAACCCCGGCCCAGCAACGCGCATGGCCCCTCATCGCCCAAGGCGAGAACGTCCTTCTGGCAGCGCCCACCGGCTCAGGCAAGACGCTCGCGGCGTTCCTGTGGGCCCTGGACGACCTCTTGGCGCGACCCGAACTGCCCGACCAGACCTCGGTGCTGTACGTCTCGCCGCTCAAGGCGCTCTCCAACGATGTCCAGAAGAACCTGCAAGGTCCCCTGGACGCCATCCGCGAACTGGACTCTGCCCTGCCAGAGGTTCGCGTGCTGGTGCGCACCGGCGACACCCCCGCGAGCCAGAGGGCCGCCATGACCAAGCGACCCCCGCACATCCTGGTCACCACGCCGGAGTCGCTGTACGTGCTCTTGGGCAGCGCCGGCGGCCGGGCCATGCTGTCAACCGTTGGTACCGTCATCGTGGATGAAATCCATGCCCTGGCCGGCGACAAGCGGGGCAGCCACCTCGCCTTGTCCCTGGAGCGCCTGGAGGCGCTGACCGCAGCGTCCGGCTCGCCCGGCTTGCAGCGAATCGGTTTGTCGGCAACGCAGCGCCCCATCGAGGACACCGCCAACCTGCTGGTCGGTGCGGGTAGGCAGGTCACGATCATCGATGAAGGGCACCTGCGTCACTTGGACCTCGCCATCGAAGTGCCCGAATCGCCCCTGGAAACGGTGTGTTCCCACGAGACTTGGGACGAGGCGTACGACGCCATGGTGAAGCTCATCGAAGCCCACCAGACCACCCTGGTCTTCGTCAACACCCGCAAGCTCGCCGAACGCGTGGCGGCCCGCCTGACCGACCGCCTGGGGCCGGAACTTGTCTCCTGTCACCACGGTAGCCTGAGCCGGCAACGGCGGCTGGACGCCGAGCGTCGGCTCAAGGATGGCGAACTGCGCGCCCTGGTGGCTACGGCCAGTCTTGAACTGGGAATCGACATCGGTGACGTGGATCTGGTCATCCAGGTGGGCTCCACCCCCGCGATTGCCACATTCTTGCAGCGCGTCGGCCGCGCCGGCCACGGCGTTGCCCGCACGCCCAAGGGCCGCATTTTTCCACTCACTACGGACGAATTGGTGGAGGCCACCGCACTGGTGACCGCCGTGGGCAGGGGCGAACTGGATCGCACGATTCAGCCCGTGGCACCACTTGACATCCTGGCGCAACAGATCGTGGCCGCCTGCGTCGGCGAGGCATGGAACGAGGACGACCTGTTCCATGTGCTGGGCCGGGCGTGGCCGTACCGCGAGCTTGGCCGCGACGAGTTCGACGCTGTCGTGGCGCTCCACACCGGTGGCCGCAGGGCGCTGCTTCACCGGGATGGGGTCAACGGCCGGCTTCGTGCCACCAAACGGGCTCGCCTCACCGCGCTAACCTGCGGCGGCGCCATCCCCGACAACGCCGACTACGCGGTCATCCAGCAACCAGAAGGCGTCCGGGTCGGGACGATCAATGAAGACTTCGCCATCGAATCCAGCGCCGGCGACATCTTCCAACTCGGCAACACGTCGTGGCAGATTCTCAAGGTGCAGCAGGGGACCATGTTCGTGGCAGACGCCCACGGCGTGCCCCCGACCCTCCCGTTCTGGCTGGGGGAGGCGCCGGGGCGCACGCCGGAGCTGTCGGCAACCGTGGGCGAGGTACGGGAGGCCGCAGATGCAGGCCTGGAAATCGACCTGGACCTGCACCCTGACGCCCTGCCCCCTGCGGCTCGCGCCCAGATGCAGGCGTTCATCCAGCAAGGCCACCGCGTGCTCGGGGAAATTCCCACGCCCCGCCGCGTGATCCTGGAACGCTTCTTCGACGAAACCGGGGGCATGCAACTGGTGCTCCACGCCCCGTTTGGCGCCCGCATCAACCGCGCCTGGGGCCTGGCATTGCGCAAGAAGTTCTGCGTCGGCTTCGGCTTCGAATTGCAGGCCGCCGCCACGGAGGACGCGATTCTCCTGTCCCTGGGCCCCCAGCACAGCTTTCCCCTGGCCGAGGTGTTCGACTACCTGCACCCCGACTCGGTGCGGGACGTACTCATCCAGGCCATGCTTACCTCGCCACTCTTCGAGACCCGCTGGCGTTGGAACGTCTCCCGATCCCTGATGGTCGAGCGGTTCCAAAGCGGCCGGCGGGTGCCCGCGCCGCTCTTGCGCATGCGGTCGGACGATGCCTTGGCGGCTGCTTTCCCCCAGGTCGCTGCGTGCTTCGAGACCCTGCCCCCGGGCCCCATCGAGGTTCCCATGGAGCACCCGATCGTGCGGCAAACGATCAACGACTGCCTGCACGAGGCCATGGACCTGGATGGCCTCATCGATATCCTGCATGGCTTGCGGGATGGATCGATCCAGCGCATCGCCGTTGACACCCC
>JBFJVP010000432.1:0-2445 GCA_041624075.1 Thermoplasmatota archaeon
GGGCACGGCGCAGGCGCCGGGGTAGTACTGGCAGATGACCTTGCGAACCATGTCGGCGTCGCAACCGGAATCCATCAGGTATTCCCACGCTTCGTCGTAGGTGAGGCCGCCGCGGACCGCGTGCTCGACGAAGTGGATGGTCCAGGCTTCGCCTTCGCAAGGGAAGTGGGCGGAGGTGGTGGAGGTCATGGCGAGACCGGTTCCCAGCAGCAAGAGGGCACAGGCCAGAGTCTTGTTCGTGTTCATATTATCACGTGTTCCCGAAGGAACGGCCGCCGACCCCCGGCTATTCTATTTGGTCTCTCCTAACAAGGGTGCTGCATTGGCAGCAAAAAAGGTGCAACGGATTCGCCCCCGGCCCCAGGCATCTCAACTCACTGGCGCCGGAACAGCCAACCGTTCGCCCCTGCGGACAAACCCGCCGCCATGCCACCCCTGCGCGGAAAACCTGGTGGTGCTGGCTCCAACGAACACTGGCTGCCCGGCTGCCCGGCTGCCCGCGCCAGTGGCGCCTGCAACGGCCACAGAATGGGCAGAGGCCGCGCGCCCCACATCACCCGTGGTGATGCACCCTACTCAGGGTTGGGGTGGGGCACAATGAGCACAGGCCGCGTCGAGCGCTTGCTCACACCTTCCGCCGTCGAACCCAACACCAGCCGCCGGAAGCCCTTGCGGCCATGGGTGCCCAGAATAATCAGGGCCACGTCGTGCTTGTCCGCCTCCTCCAGGATGATCGTTGTTGGATCTCCCTCCCGCAGAACCGGCTCCACCTCAATGCCCTCACCTCGAGCCTCGTTGGCCATGAGCGTCAATTCCCGCGCCTCCTCTTCCTCCTCAACGGTTTCAACATCATCGCGCAACCCCGCCACCACGTACTCGGGGCCCGCAGCCAGGAATCGTCCCGGCACCGCGTGCAGCAGAACCATGCGGGCGCCCAAGTCCTTGGCCAAGCGGACACCCGACTCGAAGGCCTGCCGGCCGTACTGGGAGAAATCGATCGCTACCAGGAGCGTGTCATCCGGTGCCATCAGGGCCCCCCGAAGGACGGAACGATCAAGACCGGTCGATCCGAGCGCCGCACCACGCCCTCGGCGACGCTGCCCATGATGAGGCGCTTCAACCCGGTGCGGCCATGGGTGCCCACCACGATCACGGACGCTCCATGCTCCTCGGCAGCCTCCAGAATCAGGTCGACGGGCTCGGATTCACGCGCCACGGTCTCCACGTCCAAGCCCTCGCGCCGCGCCTTGGCCGCCCACTTGGTCGTCAACTGCATCGCCGCATCCAGATCGACTTCTCCCTCCACGCGGGCCAAAGCCTCCTCCCGTGGCACGGGCGTCGTCGTCCGGGTCAGGATGTGAGGCTGGAACGCGTGAACCAGAACGATGCCCGCGCCAAGATCCTGGGCCAGGCGAAGGCCCGCCTCAAACGCGCGCTTTCCGCCCTCCGAGAAGTCCGTGGCAACCAAAACCGTTGATTTTGCAGCTTCTTCCGTCACGTCTGTCCCCGGCACGCTATCGCCGCGCCGGTGTGATACGCTTTCCTTTTCGAGCAGGGTCGGCCCGCACAGGACGGGGCCCGGAACGCCTCGTGCTGGCACCAACCGTCAGCGGCGGCGCCACGAGGACTGGGCGATCCGAATGGCGCAGAACGTGCGCCGCAGTCGAACCTGGAAGCTTCCCCCGCAGGCCGCTGTGCCTTCCGCTGCCCACAACGATCACGGATGCGCCGTGGCGCTTGGCCGCCTCCAGGATTACGTTGGATGGCTTACCTTCGCCCACCTCTGTCGTCACGGTCAAGCCCTGCTCGCGTGCCTTGTTCGCCCAACTCTCCGTCAACTCATGGGCGTCGCCGAGTTCCAGCATCGCCTCGATGTTCCACAACTCCGTGTAGGAGACGTGGATGACATCCGCCTGGCTGATCTGGCGCGGAAGAAACACATGAACCAGGACCAAGTCGGCACCTAGGTCCTTGGCCAGATTTACCCCCGCCTCGAACGCCGACGCCCCCCCTGCTGTCAGGTCGTGGGCTACGAGAATGCTCGGTTTGATGGTCATGGTGGGCTCCAGGCGACGACAAGCGTCCCACGATAATCAACGCGCGCGGGCTTAGCTTGTGCCTCCAGGGTTCAGGCCACCACGTGGGCCCGGCACACGGGCCCCAAGGATGCCCCGGCCCCTAGTCGGTTTCAAAGTCCGCTTCGGGGGGCGCACCCGCAGCCTGGTGGTTGGCGCCGTCTTGAAGGGATAGCTTGTGCCTCACCAGGGGCACGAGGCCGCCAGCGTCCAAGATCTCGACGGCCTTTTGGGACAAGGGGATTCCCTTGGCCTCGACGCCCGTGGTTTCGTTACGCACGATGCCCGCTCTCAGATCGACGCTCACCTGGTCACCGTCGGCAACGAAGGTTTCCGGCAACTCCGGCACCTCCATGACGGGCAACCCGAC
>JBFJVP010000433.1:0-2445 GCA_041624075.1 Thermoplasmatota archaeon
ACAACAACATGGCGGATGTGCCGCTGGGCAGCGAAACCGCAACCATTACTGTGTCAGTCTCCTTGGACAAATCCTTGCCCGCTAGTGTTTTTGGCAGCGTTCTCGCGATTCGAGAAACCAACTTGGGGTCGCTCTACCTGACGGAAATGGGCAAGCCCACCTTGGAATGCGCCGTGCCATGCCGGGGCACCACCTCCTTGCAGATCGAAAGCAACGGCCTAGGCCAACTCACCGACGGGGACCCCATCACAATGAGTTTCGTCGGCGAAGAAGGGAAGGCAAGGGTCACGCTGCTCGGACTCTCGGTTGACGGCTTCACCCTTGACGGCGAACTGGGCGGCGGCATCCACAGCTTCCTGGCAGCGGCTGGAGGTTTCCTGTGAGCGGCCGGGCCGGCTCGCGCCCCGACGTGGGCGACATGCCTTTGTGGCTCCATGAGACGATTCTTGTCTTATGTCTGTTCACGGCCACCACCAGCGTCACTTGGTTGTGGGCTCTAGGCCATGCACGGGGCACCGGCGACGGGCTCGACAGCAGGGAGATCGGGTTCCTGATCTTGCACGCCGTCGCGCTGCTCACGGCGTGGCTGGTGGGCGCGATCCTGGTCGTTCGCAAGATCATCCGGGCGCGCGAGCGGAGCCAGGCCCAAACGTTGACGCCGTAGCTCGAGGCGTGCCCCCGCCCCCGTTCCCCTTTCGCGCTCCTTCGGCACGGCCTTGGCGCGACAAAAGGCCCTTAAGCCATTCCCAAGTGCAACGGCCAAATGACCCCCTCAGCGGAGGCGCCCCACGCAACGTCATTTTTGGCGACTCAGCGCCGGGACGCATGGTGGGCCTACCCGGTCACACTCGTAGCGATTCTCGGAGGCTTCGTGGTCTATGCCACGTACCGGATTCTCGAAGCCCAGTACTGGGGAGCGGAGTTTACCATTGACAATGGAAACTACCACTACCTGTCGCCTTTTGGAACGCCGGACCTGACGCCTTTGGTGCCGGCTTTCCTGCACGCCATTCCGCTCCTGGGGCCGTTCATGTCCAACCCGGCGGCCCTGATCCTGATCTTCCCCGCCGGCTTCCGCTTTACCTGCTACTACTACAGGAAGGCGTACTACCGCTCGTTCGTCGCCCGCCCGAGTGCCTGCTCGACGGAGGCCCTCAAGGGCAAGAATTACAAGGGCGAGAAGGGCCTGATGATTTTTCAAAACATTCACCGCTACTTCCTCTACGCGGCGCTGGTGATCACGGTCTTCCTGGCCTACGATGCGGCCATCAGCATCTGGACTCCCAACGGGTTCTACTTCGGCATCGGATCCATCATCATGGTCGCCAACGTCGTCTTGCTGACCGGTTACACCCTCGGCTGCCACTCCCTGCGCCACTTGGTTGGTGGCCGCCTGGACTGCTACTCCTGCGACGCCGTCGCCCAGAGCAGCCACGGCGTGTGGAGCGCCTTCTCCAAGCTCAACGCCAAGCACGGCGTTTGGGCCATGACCAGCCTCTTCTCGGTTGCCTTGACGGACCTCTACATCCGCTACCTGGGCAACCATCCTGAACTCACCCATCTCTTCGGGGTGCCCGTATGAGTGGCCGACCGGAAGTGGTTCGCCACGACTTTGACGTGGTCGTCGTCGGCGCCGGCGGCGCGGGCCTGCGCGCGGCTGTCGAGGCATCCGCGCAGGGCGCCAAGACCGCGTTGATCTGCAAGAGTCTTCTCGGCAAGGCCCACACGGTCATGGCCGAGGGCGGCGTCGCTGCTGCCTTGCGCAACGCGGACGACCGGGACAACTGGAAGGTTCACTTCCGTGACACCATGCGCGGTGGCAAGTTCCTCAACAACTGGCGCATGGCGCAGATCCATGCCCAGGAAGCCCCCGACCGCGTGCGTGAACTGGAGATGTGGGGCGCCGTGTTCGACCGCACCAAGGAGGGCTGGATGAACCAGCGCAACTTCGGCGGCCACCAGTACCCGCGCCTCGCCCACGTGGGCGACCGCACGGGACTTGAGATCATCCGCACGCTCCAGGACAAGGGTGTCCACTCCGGCATCGACGTGTTCATGGAGTACACGGTCACGAAGCTGTTCAAGGACGGCGACAAGATCAGTGGCGTTCTGGCCTACGAGCGCGAGACTGGCCGGTTCCACCTGTTTGGTGCCAAGTCGGTCGTTCTGGCTTGCGGCGGCATCGGCAAGGCGTACAAGGTCACCAGCAACTCGTGGGAGTACACGGGCGACGGCATGGCGCTAGCCTACGAGGCGGGCGCCGAGCTGCTGGACATGGAGTTCATCCAGTTCCACCCGACGGGCATGATCTGGCCGCCGAGCGTGCGCGGCATCCTCGTAACAGAGGGCGTGCGCGGCGAGGGCGGCATCCTGCGCAACTCCAAGGGCGAGCGCTTCATGTTCAACTACGTCCCGGACATGTTCAAGGGCGACTACGCCGAGAGC
>JBFJVP010000434.1:0-2417 GCA_041624075.1 Thermoplasmatota archaeon
CAAGCCCAGGCGCACATCCAGGTTGCTCCGGCCGGCCGCCGCCTGGGCGACGATGTTGCCCAGCTCCGCCGTCAAGTACGACAACTCATCGCTCATGCTGCCAGTGGTGTCGATCACGAACATCAGGTCCAGGGCTGTGGGAGCCGTGCGGGTCACGTCCAGTTGCCGCGTCACACTCCGGCTGGCCCCCCAGTCGGCTGGTGCCAACTCGAACGTCTCGGACACGCCGCCGCTGGCCACCCGAATCGTCAAGGCCCCCGAGGCAGCAAAGCCGTCCAGTTGCGGCAGCAACCGCACGATGCCATCACTACCCGCCACGCGCACGACATCGCTACCGGACTGCCCGCCAACCACGGTGACCTGAGCGTGGCTCAGCGGCTGGCCAGCCGAGTCCTGCAGGTGCAGCGTCAACCGATCCTCGAAGGCCAAGCCGGGAAGGTCCTGCCGGCCCGCCGCCCGATCCAGGTACGACAGGTAGTGGTCCCAGTTCAGGTGATCGTCGATGTCGCCGGCCGTCAGGGACTGGGCAGCGGCGCCGCCCAGAACAAGTGCCACCGCTGCGACCACGGCGCCTCGAGACCAGAAGCTCATGCCACTCCATGGATCGTTCAACCACATCAATGGCCGCAAGTGGTTGGGGGAATTCCAAACCAGTGATTGGGGCCCGCGACGGCGCCGCGAGCCCGCAGCGCCCCCGGCCTCACGTTCATAAAGCCCACCCTCCTCGCGCGCGACCAGGGAGCACCATGACCAAGGCGGAGGTCATCGTCCATCTGAAAGCTGGCATCAGCGACCCAGAGGGACAAAACACGACGAAGGCACTGCACCTGCTCGGTTTCGACGCCGTTCAGGGTGTGCACACCACCAAGATCTGGGAGATCGAACTCGGGGACCTGTCCCACGAGGAGGCCAAGGCCCAGGTGGATGCCATGTGCAAGCGCCTGCTCACCAATCCGGTGATCCACGACTACTCCGTCGAGATTCACTGATGCACCCGAAGAGTCGCGACCGGACAGGCAACGCCAAGCTCGTTTCCCGCGTGGCGCAGAAGCGCCGCGGCGTGCGCACCAGCACGGGACCCACCGGCGCCAGGCGCAGTCCCTGGGGCGCCAAGCTTGAGGCGGCCCGCAACGCCAGGGGGCAGGCATGAGCCAAGTCACCGCGGCTTCGGCTTCCTGGGAATCCCACGTCACCAAGGACGCCGAGCGGCCCGTGCGGCGGTTCAACCTGGCTGCCATGAGCGACGATGAGTTGCTGGCGTGCTCGAAGGCGCTCTCCATTGGCTTGAGCCTGAAGGAGATGCAGTCCGCGCGCGAATACTTCGCCGCCCGCGACAAGGTCCCCACCGATATCGAGTTGGAGGCCCTGGGCCAGGCGTGGTCCGAGCACTGCTGCTACAAGTCCAGCAAGCCGGTGTTGAAGGCCAACGTGTACGGCATCGCGGAGGACAAGATCGCCGCCCGCGAGGACGCCGGCATCGTTGAGTTCGACGACGACTGGTACTACGCCGTGGGCCTCGAATCCCACAACCACCCCAGCGCCATTGAACCGTACGGCGGCGCCGCTACCGGCGTTGGGGGCATCATCCGTGACGTGGTGTGCATGGGCGCCCAACCCGTCGCCCTCGTGGATCCTCTCTTCTTTGGTCCCCTGGACATCCGCCACAGGGATCTGCCTGCTGGCGTCAAGCACCCCCGCTTCCTGTTGGACGGCGTGGTCGCCGGCATCCGTGACTACGGCAACCGCGTGGGCATCCCCACCGTCGCCGGCGGCGTCACGTTCCACCCCGGCTACACGGGCAACTGCCTGGTCAACGTCGGCTGCATTGGCGTGGTCCGGAAGGATCGCCTCATCCACTCCAAGGCCGGCGGCCCCGGCGACGTCTTCGTGTACGTGGGCAACGCCACGGGTCGCGACGGCATCCACGGCGTCAGCTTCGCCTCCGAGGAACTCAGCGAGGAGTCGGAGGAAGGCAGCCGGTCGGCCGTGCAGGTGGGCGACGCCATCCTCAAGGAACCCCTCATCCACGTGACGCTGGAATGCATCGGCGAGGATCTTCTCACCGGCTGCAAGGACTTCGGCGGCGGCGGCCTCAGTTGTGTTGCCGGCGAACTGGCCTACGACGCCGGCTTCGGCTGCGAGATCAACCTGGAAGCCATCCCACGCAAGGTGCCGGGCATGGCGCCGTGGGAGGTGTGGGTCAGTGAATCCCAGGAGCGCATGATGTTCACCGTCAAGCCCGACGACGTGGACCGCGTGCTCGCCATTGCGAAGAAGTGGGATGTCACCGCCGTGGTCGTTGGCCGCGTCATCGAGGAGCAGGTCAACCGCGTGCTGCTGGACGGGGACCCCATCATGGAGTTGGAGTTGGCCTTCAGCACCGGTGGCCCGGTGTACGACCGGCCCGTCAAGGAGCG
>JBFJVP010000435.1:0-2409 GCA_041624075.1 Thermoplasmatota archaeon
ACGGAGCCGGGGTTGACCTTGTCCAGGCCGGCGTACTTGGGGGCCGTGCCGTGGGTGGCCTCGAAGATGGCGTGGCCGCTGACGTAGTTGATGTTGGCGCCGGGGGCGATGCCGATGCCGCCCACGCAGGCCGCCAAGGCGTCACTGAGGTAGTCGCCGTTGAGGTTCATGGTGGCAACGACGCCGTACTCGTTGGGGCGCGTCAGGATCTGTTGGAGCATGGCGTCGGCGATGACGTCCTTGACCGTGATCGTCTTGCCCGTCTTGGGGTTCTTGAACGTGCACCAGGGGCCTTCACCGAGCACTTCGGCGCCGAATTCTTCCTTGGCGAGTTCGTAGCCCCAGTCGCGGAAGCCACCCTCGGTGAACTTCATGATGTTGCCCTTGTGGACCAAGGTGACGCTGTCGCGGTCGTGGTCGATGGCGTACTGGAAGGCGGCGCGAACCAGGCGCTTGGTGCCCTCCTCGCTGATGGGCTTGATGCCAAGGCCGCTGGTTTCGGGGAAGCGGATCTTGGTGACGCCCATTTCTTCCTGCAGGAAGGTGAGGAGTTTCTTCTGCTCGGCGCTGCCGGCCTGGAATTCGACGCCAGCGTAGATGTCCTCGCTGTTCTCACGGAAGATGACCCAGTCGTGGCGTTCGGGGCCAACGACGGGGCTGGGGACGCCCGCGTAGTACTTGACGGGCCGCAGGCACACGTACAAGTCCAAGATCTGGCGCAGGGCCACGTTGAGGCTGCGGATGCCGCCGCCAACGGGAGTCGTCAGGGGGCCCTTGATGGCGACCTTGTACTCGCGGATGCCGTCGAGGGTGGCCTCGGGCAGCCACTCGCCGGTAGCGTTGAACGCCTTCTCGCCGGCCAGGACTTCCATCCATTCGATGCGGCGCTTGCCGCCGTAGGCCTTCTCGACGGCGGCGTCGAGAACCATCTTGCTGGCGTGCCAGATGTCAGGGCCAGTGCCGTCGCCTTCGATGAAAGGAATGATGGGGGTGTCGGGTACGACCAAGGTGCCGTCGTCCTCGACCGTGATCTTGGCGCCTCCCTCGGGAACCGTGTACGTCCAGGCCATAAGCGTCAGGCCGCGCTGAAGTGGGGCCATTTAAGAGCCTTCAGGTGGCAACTTTTGGGCGCGCTTGGGTGCCCTCGGGCAAGGCTCAACACCTTGGCGCGCGTGTGGGGGCTTGTTGCGGACTCTGCTGCTCGTGGTCCTGTTGCTAGCGGCTCCTTGCGCTGCCCAGCCAGGCGGAGCTCCGGGAGGCCAGGGCCAATTGTGGTTGACAACTCATGCCATTGGCGAGTCTGAGTATGGTCCCGACCGGTTCGTGCTGAAGACCTTCCCAGGGGAGCCGGGAACCGTGCCCTTGGGTTTCACGGATGCCGCGACCACGTGGGAGTTGCGTCACTTGGTTCACCCGGTGGGCGCGAATTTCTCGTACGCCGGGCCGGGAGAGTTGCGGGGGGGCCTTGGGTGTGCCGTGGCCTCGTCCAGCAATCCGGTTACCACTTTGGACTTGCGTGCGTTCGTGTTGTACCATGGGAACGTGTGGCGGCAAGCGGACGTGAAACTGGACTTCGTGTGCTCGGCGGACGTAACGCCGTTTTCCATTCCCCTGGATTTGACCGGCGTCGCGCTGGCAGCCGGCGAGGTGCTGGAAGTGGGAGTGATGACGACCATCCCAAACCCATCCTATGGCGGGTTGGGGAACCTCTACTTGACGGTGGCGGGCCAGAATCCGACGGTTTTGGAGGCGCCGTGGACCGATCAGCAGTGGCTTGAGCCCATGATCGTTGAGCGTGAATGGTCGGTGCGTCAACCCATCGCTGAGCAGTTTCTGTGGGCAACGGACGCGGGCGCAACCACGGTCATCGTCGAAGGCGAAGCGACGCGGGGTTTGATCACAGTCAAGATCCTGGATCCCGAGTCAGGCAAGGCGCTGGAAACCCTCGAAGTGGACCACCGGGGCATGGCCAGCGATGCGCCTGCCAAGCCCTTTCGTCAAGGGGCGATCTTGGATGCTGGTGAGCGTACGCGGTGGCTCATCGAATTGGACCTGGGAGATGTGTCCTCTGGCAGCTTGGATTTGAGTCTGTTGCCCCTGCTGCCTCCCGGCAAGTCCACGACGGTGGCCCCGCAGCCGGCACCCAAGGCGCCCGTGGTGGAGGCGCCTGTGGGCGAGTCGCCCCAGGTGGATGAGCGCGAACCGCCGACCCAGGACACGCCCTGGCCGGGCACGGCGATGGCTGCGCTCGTGCTGGCCTTCGCGGTCATGTGGGCTCGCCGCCCATGAGGATTCGGCTCGCCTTGGGCGCGTGGTCCAATCGGCACTTCGACCACGGCTTGTACCCGTTGCGGACGCTACACGCCGAGTACCTTCCCCGCTACGCCAGTGTGTTTGACTGCGTTGAGG
>JBFJVP010000436.1:0-2399 GCA_041624075.1 Thermoplasmatota archaeon
CGCCGCAGATCCTGCAAGAGCGGGTTGCGGCTCTTCTTGTGCAGCGTCATGATCACCGGCTTGGGGCAATCCAGGGCCTGCTTGACCACCTCGTTGAACGCTTCGGAGTGCATCTCCATCTTGCCGACCTCGTCGATGATGATGATGTCCACCTCCTCGTCCAGGATGGCGTCCCGGATCGCCTTGACGCCGATGCGCTCCAGGGGGTCAAGGTCGACGAAGTAGACGCCGTCGTCGGTCTCGGTCTTGTAGCGGGTGTTGAACTCCTTGCTGGAGAACACTTCCTTGTCGCCGGTCTGCCAGTCCTCGACGTAGAATCCCACGCGCACGTCGCCCGGCGGGGGGCGATAGGCGCGCGTAATCATCCCGCCGATGACGAAATCGTCCCGCTCCAGCTTCCGGCAAATGGCCGCCAGCGTGGCCGTCTTGCCTACATTCGGCAATCCCGTGATGCCGATCTTGGGCATGGTTTCGATCATCCCATTCGCTCCCGTTATGGCACCGGGTATTTGGTGTGTTTACAAAAGCGGAGCGAAAGCGTCCCCTAGGCTTGGCAGGCGATTTGGGTTCCGGAACGGGCAGCCGATTCCCTGCCGCGGGACTCTGCCGAGGCACTTGGGCGGGAGCTCAGCAGGGGCTCCCCGTGGGATTCGAGCAGGGGAATCGTTTCCACCAGGCGCTCGGTGGGCCAGTACAGGCGGCTGCGGGACTGGGTTGCGCTGCGCACGAGGCCGTTTTCTTCCAGGCGCTTGAGGTATTTTGAGGCGACCGGGTTGCTGACTCCCACGGCGCTGCACAGATCCTTCTGGCGCTGGCCAGGGCGCAGGGCAACGGCGAGGGCTAGGTTTCGGGCGTTCTCGGCGGCCAGGGTTGCCAGATCCTTGCGTTGGCTGCGGCTCATGGTGTTGCGGATGAAGAAGCGCCGGTGGTTGCCGTCGCGCTGGGAGACCACGTGCTCCTCCAACTCGAGGCGGCGCAAGTGGTGAACGACGGTGCCCCACGCGACTCCGACGGCGCTGCGGACCTCTTGCATGGTGGCGCCGGGGTTGGCTGCAACGAAGTCCTTGACGGCTGCCCGGACGGGGTGGTCGAGGACCTTGTCGCCTTGGATGCGACTGAACAAGCCTGCTGCCATTGGAATGGATGCAAGTTTGGCCAGCGCGCGAATGACTGCGTGGCGGCGCACGGCGGCCCACAGGCCGGCCAGCAGGGCCGATGTGGAGAGGGTGGCCTGGACGGCGGGCTCGTTGAGGGCTTCAACGGTTTTGGTCCAGGGCGTTGGCGGGGTGGGTTCAGGCAGCGGCTCTGCTTTCTCTGATGCCTCCTTGGGGGCCGGTTCCTTGGAGGCGCTGCAGGCTTGCTCACACGGCACGCTGTCCGGCGATGATTGCTCGTTCAGGTCAACGTCAAGCCGCACGCCGGCATCAAGATCGGCGCCGGCAGCGATGCGGGTCGTCGAGCCAAGCGCGGTCGCGGTCACCTGTGCGTCGAGCAGGGATGTTGAGTCGGAGTCGATCAGCGACGATCCGACATCGATGCTGGTTGCGGTGTCGCCCAGGCTTGTTGCCAGGGCGGCATGCACCAGCGAGCCGCCGCCAACCTCCGCGTCCAAGCTGGTGTTTGCCAGGGATGTGTCGAGTTCGGCACCCAGCAACCCTCCAGCCTGCGCTGATGTGACGTTGGCCCCCACCTCCAAACCGAGTGCCGACACTTCCAGCGACGTATCGGCGAGGCTGCCATTGCCCAGCAGGGTGCCATCCAGATCAACGCCCAGCAGGCCTTCGTCTTCGCCCGACCCGAGGTTCAGGGCTCCGCCCAGATCGAGGGCAGATGCCGGTGCAGCCAGCGCCAGGATACTGGTCGCGGCCGCAATCAGGCGGAACACCAATCGGACTTCGGGGCAAGGGCCGCATAAGTGTATCGTGGAAGGGCCGGGGGACAAGCGGCTACGCCCACGGCGCTTGACGCGTGGATGGGCGATGATGGACAGTGCTGTTGACGTGACGTATCACAGCGGTATCGAACCTCCTTATGTGCAAGCCAGTGCGATGAGTGTTTGGTGTCTGCATGACTCGCAAGACCTCAACCCCTGGAAGCCTGCACTTGAACCGTCCCCTCCGCCTAGCGTTGGTCGCAGCCATGGCCCTGCTGTTGCCTGCCGCAGGTGCCACGGCCCTGATCGGCGGCCTGGGCGACCCTCTGGGCGCGGTCAGTTCGAGCCAGCAGGTTTCCACGCCCGCAGGCCAGGTCACGGCAAGCGCTGATGGAACCCATGCCTGCGCTGGCGCCAACCTCTCCGCCAGTGGGGTCAGCCAGGCCACCGGTATCGTCGGCTCGGCCACTGGTACCGCGACGGGCGCGGTTGGGTCGCTGCCTGGAGTTGGCGGTATCACGGGCAC
>JBFJVP010000437.1:0-2388 GCA_041624075.1 Thermoplasmatota archaeon
CCTCCTTGAGCAGCTTCCAGGGAGCGGTCTCCTGCATGATCTGGTTGCCGGCGCCTGCAAACTCCATCAGCCGGCGGGCGGCCTTCTTCAGTTGGACCTTGTCGAGGCTTGCGGCCATATCGGCTCCGCAGGCCTTGATGACATCCTCGATCTGTCGGGAAAGCTCCGTGGGCCCGGCAGGCGGATCCGGGATCTTCCCCAGGTTCTTCTGGGTGAAGCTTAGGGTGCGGTGGACCAGGTTGCCCAAGGTTCCAACCAGTTCGTCGTTCACCTTGCTCAAGAAGTCGTCCCACGTCCATTCGCTGTCCCGCTGCTCGGGCATGTTGATGCTGAGGTAGTACCGAACGGCGTCCGCCTGGAAGCGGTCCAGGACGTCGTGCACGTCGATGCTCACACCGCGGCTCTTGCTGAATTGCTGGCCGCCCAGGTTCAAGAACTCGTTGGCGGGCACATCGTGGGGAAGAACCAGCGGCGCTTCCCCGCGCTTGCGACGGGCATGGTTGACGGCACTGATGATGCCCGGCCAGATGATCGTGTGGAACGGGATGTTGTCCTTGCCCAGGAAGTAGTACGCCTTGGTCTCAGGGTTGGTCCACCAGTCCTGCCACGCATCTGGGGACGCCGCGATCGGAGCGCTGGTCACGTGGCTGCCCTGCACCGTGCCGTCCCAGTCGCCACTGGCGCTGCGCTTGGCCCATTCGACGGCGGCGCTCAGGTAGCCACACACCGCCTCGAACCACACGTAGATGCGCTTGTCGTCGTATCCTTCCAAGGGCAGAGGCACGCCCCAGGTCAGGTCCCGCGTAATGGCCCGGTCCTGAAGACCTTCCCGGAGCCAATTCTGCGTGAAATTGATCGTGTTGGGCCGCCAGTGGTCCTTGCTCTGGGCCACGTAGCGCTCCAGCTCGGGCTGTAGCTTCCCGAGCAGGAAGAAGAAGTGGTCCGTGTCGCGGAACTCGATTGGGTTCTCGGGGTTCAGCTTGGACCGGGCATCAATGAGTTCCTGGGGATCCAGGGTCTTGCCGCAGGAGTCGCACTGGTCCCCACGGGCCCCGTCGGTCTTGCAGTGCGGGCACGTGCCTTCCACGTAGCGGTCGGGCAGGAACCTGCCTGCTACCGTGTCGAACGGCGCCTGCATGGTTCGCTTCTCGATGAAGCCCTGGGCCAAGCAGTCCTCGAATGCTCGCTGCACCACATCCCGGTGGTTGTCCGTGGTCGTGCGCGTGAACAAGTCAAAGCCGATGCCTAACCGGTCAAGCGCACGGACATGATCCTCGTGAAACGCGTCCACTACCTCTGTCGGCGAGCGCCCCTCGGCCTCCGCCTTCAGCAGGATGGGCGTCCCGTGACAATCGCTGCCCGACACCATCAGGACACTGCGACCCGCCATGCGGCTGTAACGTCGGAAGATGTCCGGTGGCAACAGACTTCCCGCGACATGCCCGAGGTGAAGCGACCCGTTTGCGTATGGCCACGCCACGCCGATGAACACCCGTTTTCCAAGCACGGCCGCCGGCACGGACGCCTCCCCGATAAAACAAAGCGTTCGCGGCGACCAGCCCACGGTCCACAACTCAACACCCGATTCTTGGACGAGTGTACCAGAAGGGCTAAAGCTTCCCGAGTCGACAATCAGAGTTTAGAGGAGGGAAAATGGAACGAAACTCCCGCCTGCCGGAACGACCATCCAGACGCACCCGCAACGGAAGCCAGACCGTACTCGTTTGGCTGCCCAACCCTGAAGAGGTGGACTATGTGATGGCGTTCAAGGCACTGGCGGAGAGCCACGAATTGTTGGAACAGAAACGCCCGAGCCCGAAGTCCCTGGTGCGGTGTAGCACCCTGGCCTTCGCCGCTGGAGACTACATGCAGGCCGCGTCATGGGCCGACGAAGCCGCCCAGCAGGAGCCCACGCTCGCCGAAGCCCACTACCAGAAGGCAGTCGCATGCATGGCCCTGGCCGGCGTGCGCGTCGGAGCCATTCCCCTGGGCCCCGGGACGTCTCCCAACCTGATCCACTCACTGCCACCGGCAGCCCTGCTTCTTCAACGCGCCATCGATGGATTTGTCACCACTCTCATGTTGAATGGCGAGGACGAGGACGCCAAGCGGCTGCTCGACCACGCCCAACGCGTACTCGCCGAGATCGAGGACGATCCATAGCTACCGGTGGCTACGCCACAGGCCTCAGGCGGCGCGACTTCAGGCTTCCACAGGCTTGAGTGCTTGAGCCGCGTGCTCCTCCAACCACTTCTCCACATCGATGGCCGCCTTGCAGCCACTGCCCGCAGCCGTGATGGCTTGGCGGTAGCGATGGTCAAACACATCGCCTGCCACGAACACGCCATCGATGTTGGTCCGCGTCTGATTCGCACCCTCAGGCACCAG
>JBFJVP010000438.1:0-2371 GCA_041624075.1 Thermoplasmatota archaeon
ACCTCACCTCGCGCCACGAGGAAATTCGCCGCCGCGCGGCAACGGCTGGGCACCTGTGCTCAGAGGCGCACCGGGACCAGCTTAGCAGCAACCAAACCCAGACATAATTATTATCTAACTTTTCATGATAGGTGGGCGTTTCACACTTTGAAGCAAATGGTGTTTACCATGAAACAGATCCCATTGGCCCTGCTCGCCGCAGCCGTCGTTCTCGCGGCTCCGGCATCGGCCAGCCTGACCGAAAACCCGCTCGACGCCCCGACATCCTCCGACAATTGCCGCACCGTCCCCGAACCCTGGTGCGAG
The DNA here is from genome assembly GCA_041624075.1 of Thermoplasmatota archaeon. Classification (GTDB taxonomy): domain Archaea; phylum Thermoplasmatota; class E2; order JACPAO01; family JAHFTW01; genus JBFJVP01. The sequence continues at coordinate 307 of JBFJVP010000438.1, forward strand.
ATCGACCCCGTAAGGATCTATTCCCGCCTCGCACGCGCGTGCAGCGGCGACGCCACCGCCACCACGCTTTGCCGGGCCAACATCGTCCTGGAGGCCATGGCACCCGGATTCGCGTCCCTGGTCTGCTCCCGCCAAGCAGGCCGGACCGTTGTGGGACTCCACCCCCTGCTGGGCACCTGCGCCTCGTCAACCATCTGGATCCCACCAAACCTTGCTGCCATCGTTGAAGATGCGGCGAACTCCGCCGGCCAAACCATCGAAGATGCGGGCGAAACCATCGACAACGCCGACCAAACCATCCGGGATGCTGGACGGGACATCCTGAACGAGCTAGGCCCCGCCGCAGGCATCATCTGGCGTGTCGTCGAGACAGTTCTGGGCGCGGTTGACTTGGTGCAAGGCCTCATCGATGAGGACCGCGACGGCATCCCCGACGAAGCCGAGCCCATCCTTTGCTTCGTCGAGGACGATACAAGCAACCAGGACGGCTCCTGCCAGGACGGCAACTACAGTCCCCCCTAGCTGCCCGGGGATGAGGACCCTGCCGACAAACGGCAGCAGCGCAGGTCTGGCGACGCGCCAGCCCAACAAGCGTCGTAGGCAGTGGGCCGGCCGCCGCCTCGCCTAACCCAGCTACTTAGCCCAGGCCACAGTCACCCGGCAAGCACTCGTGGTCGTTGGCTTCGCTCACTCCCACTCGACCGTTGCGGGCATCGTACTGGCCGCAAGCGGCCAGCAGTCGGCCCGCCAGCCCTCGGGCTCGTTGGCTTTGCTCACTCCCACTCGACCGTTGCCGGAGGCTTGTCCGTCCGAAGGCCGTCTGCGAAGGCGTCCATCCCGCACGTTCGCTCCGCGCACTCAACCCCCCGCCGCCCGCTTCACGGAAGTGACGCTGCGCGTCACTCCCATTCCACGGTCGCCGGCATCGTACTGGCCGCAAGCGGCCAGCAGTCGGCCCGCAAGCCCTCAGGCTCGTTCGCTTTGCTCACTCCCACTCGACCGTTGCGGGCGGCTTGTCGGTAATATCGTAGACAACCCGGTTGACCTTGTCCTTGAGCTGGGGGTGGTTCGTGATTCCGCGACTGATGCGCTCCAGGACCAGCCACGGGATTGGGAACGCCATGGCGGTCATTGCGTCAATGGACTGCACCGCGCGGACGGCAATGGTTTCGCCGTAGGCCCGGATGTCACCCTGAACGCCCACCGTGGGCGTATTGGTGAGCACCGCGAAGTACTGCCACGGCGTCTCCATGTCGCCCCGCGCCACAGCCGCGTCAATCTCGCGGCTCACGATGTAGTTGGCTTCGCGGCAAATCTCAACGCGCTCCGGCGTCAACTCGCCAATCACGCGCACAGCCAGGCCGGGGCCCGGGAACGGCTGACGCTCCGCCACCTCAATGCCCTGGAAGCGGGCAACCGCACGAACCTCATCCTTGTACAAATCGTACAGGGGCTCGCACAACTCCATGTCCATGTCATCCGGCAAGCCACCCACGTTGTGGTGGCTCTTGATGGTGTCACGGTTGCCGCCACCCGACTCGATCCAATCGGGGGCAATGGTGCCCTGCACCAGGATCTTGGCACCCGTCTTCTTCGCCTCCCGCTCGAAGATGCGGATGAACTTCTCGCCGATGATCTTGCGCTTCCTCTCCGGGTCCGTCACACCCGCCAGCGCCTCGAAGTACTCAGGCCCAGCGTGCACCACCGTGAGGTTCAGGCCCATGCGGCGGTACATGCCCTCCACCTCCTCCGATTCGCCCTTGCGCATCAACCCGGTGTCCACGTACACCGCGTGCAGCCGGTCCCCGATTGCCTCCTTGACGATCTCGGCAGCTACGCTCGAATCGACGCCGCCACTGACCGCGATCACGGCGTGCGCGTCGCCAACCTGCTTGCGGACAGCCGCAATCTGCTCCTGGACGAACTCCTCAGCGTCGAACAGCATGGACATGGGCGTGGCCGCCGACAAAGGGTTCAGGGATAAGGGTTGGGTGGGAACACCGGCAGCCAGACCCAGTCGGATAATCAAGGGGACCCGCCAGCAACCGCCCAATGCTGCGCGGGA
>JBFJVP010000439.1:0-2326 GCA_041624075.1 Thermoplasmatota archaeon
CAGACCAATTGCATCAGCCACTTCCTCCTCACGAAGGGCTTGTTCCCCCTGCTCAAGAAGAGCCCCGACGCACGCATCGTCAACCACACGTCGATGGCGCGCCTGGGCCCCAACCTGGAAGAACGGTACTTTGGCCAGAACGGCGGCAACCTGGGCGGCGACGGCGATGACAGCCAGGGCTTCGAGGGGCCCCGTTGGGCGCGCTACCACCAGACCAAGCTCGCCAACTGCGCCTTCACGTACGGCCTCAAGCAGCGACTCGACGCCGCCGGCATCACGAACATCAAGCCCCTGCTGGCGCACCCCGGCCTCTCGGCCACCAACCTGCAAATCACGACGGCTGCCGACGGCGGCATGGACGCGGAATCCCCCTTCATGGACCAAGCCCAAACCCCCGAAGACGGCGCCCTCGGCATCATCCGGTGCTGCATGGACCCCAGCGTCCAGAGCGGCGACTTCTACGGCCCGGAGCAGTGGGCGGGCTTCCCGGGCAAGCTCGAACCCGAAGCGTTGCTGATGGACCCCGAAAATATCCGAGTCAACTGGGAAGGCTGCGAAGCGGCCGTTGGGGCGTTTGAGGTATAGCACCCGGCGATCCCCGATCGGCCCGCGCCCCGCGTTTGGCTGAACCAATGCCCTTGAGCGGCCATTCTTACGTCGGCCGCCCGTGGGCATGCGCCATGGCCGCCGCTGCCAGCAAATCTCACGAGTCCAAGGCCACTGCCTGCATCTGGTACCAAGGCGACGCCGTTGAAGCCGCACAATTCTACGCGCAAACCTTCCCAGACTCCGCCGTCGGCAAGATCCACCGCGCCCCAGGGGACTACCCCTCGGGCAAGGAAGGCGACATCCTAGTGGTGGAATTCACCCTCATGGGCATCCCTTGCATGGGGCTCAACGGTGGGCCCGAGTTCCCGCAAACCGAAGCATTCTCCTTTCAGGTCTTGACGGAGGATCAGGAGGAAACGGACCGCTATTGGGACGCAATCGTCTCCAGCGGCGGGCAGCCCAGCGTGTGTGGATGGTGCAAGGACAAATGGGGTGTGTCATGGCAGATCACGCCCCGCATCGTGAATGAGGCGATGGCACACCCCGACCGCGAGGCCGCCAAGCGCGCCTGGGAAGCCATGATGGAAATGACCAAGATCAACATCGCCGCGATCAAAGCGGCTCTTGAGGGGTAGGCACCGTAACGGCCCTCAACTGATGGCCTCCTTGGCTTTTGGTGGCCAGATGGTAGAGTTGGAGCTGCGGGGTGCCAGGTAGGCCAATCGGTGTTCGACGCTGGATATGTTTACAGCCTGTGTACAACGGTTGCATGATGCCGACGCGCATCGTCTCCGTCCGCGAAGAGGAGGCCCTCCTGGAACTCGTCCGCAGCCGCGGCCTCAACCCGATTCAGGTGGCAAAGGAAGTGTTAGAGCCGGAAGTGGCACGCCTGCGCAGCCGCACGGATCGACAGCGCTTCGACGCACCATGCGGCAGCTTGCCGGAGCTTGATCCCTTCACCAGGGAACGCAACGACTGCTTCTGATGCTGCTGGACACCAGCGGCTCGGTCGCCTGGATCGGTGACGAGCCCGCCGCCGACCGCGTCGCCGCGGCCGCCGTGGCCGTCCGGCAAGCACGGCGAGCGCCCGCCTGAAGCAAACGTTATACAGGCCCACTGGGACCGACGCCCATGAACCGAGCCCTCCTGCTGTCGGCGCTCCTAAGCATCGTCGGCCTTGCCGGCTGCGTCACCGACGACACGCCCCTCGACACCGTCGAAAACGTCGTCGGAGACCTTGTCCCTGCCACCTTCAACCTCACCACCATCCCCGCCGTCTTCGGCGAACCCATCCCGGTCAGCCCCCGCGAATTGCAGGACAGCCACATCGGCCTCTACGAGCCCACCATCGACGTGGGCCCCGATGGCACCATCTACGTCAGCAGCCACTCCGCAGATGTTGGCGTCTACCCGGCCCCCGCCCACTTCAGCATCGACGATGGGGCCACCTGGCAATCCATGGCCCTGTTCATGGACTACCAGGGCTCCCCTGAGCAACACATGAGCGCGCCCCTGTTCTCTGACGAGGTGTTCATTATCGCCGGCGAAGCCGGCCAGGCATGGGGCGTCGATTGCTGCACGAATGACAACGCATTCCCACTCGTCGGTTGGGGCAACAACGGCGCCACCGTCGACTACTACAACCAGAACGCCCGCGACCTCACCCGGCACATCGTCGACCCCCTCCTGACCGGCGGCGAATGCGTGCCGACGCCGACCACGGACCGCCCCTGGGCCGCCTACAACAACGGCAAACTCCTGATGGTCAACAACCCGG
>JBFJVP010000440.1:0-2320 GCA_041624075.1 Thermoplasmatota archaeon
ACCGTTGCCGCCGGCGCCACCGATGCCTCCCTTGCCGCCGTTGCCGGAGACAGCCATGGCGAAGCCGCCGTAGCCGCCGTGGCCCGTCAGACCTTCACCGCCAATTCCTCCCGTGGCGAGCGCGGCGCCGCCGTCGCCTCCGCCACCGCCTGAGCCGCCAGTTCCGCCAGAGCCTCCCCATGCGCCTGGACTGTCGGGGGCGGTGGCTCCGATGCCTCCCTGGCCGCCGTGCCCGCCGTTGCCGCCACATTGGCCAACGGCCACGGCGTCGCCACCGTTGCCGCCCCGGGAACCGGGTCCGCCAGCCCCACCGATGGCTTGGGCTCCCGCGCCCTGGGCTCCGTCTCCTGCCTGGCCGCCGGCCTCGCCGGGAGCGCCGTCTTCGACATCAAAGATCAGAAACGGTTCGGCCGTGCCTTGCCCTGCGGCCCCCGGCGCTCCGTCGCTGCCGTTGCCGGCGCACACCGGAACCGTGCACGCAGCCGTCGCGGAGCCACCGTTGCCGCCGCGGCCATTGCCAGGGGAACCAGGGCCCGAAAGAACACCTCCCGCGCCTCCCGCGCCTCCAACGGCAACGGCGGGCACTGTGGCATCCGTAGGGCACACGTGGGCGTCGCCGCCGTTGCCACCGTTACCCAGTTGGATCGAAACCCCGGCGGTTGCCGTGGCGCCCATGGGAATGTCGATGTTGCCGCCGTGGCCGCCCCGGCCTCCGTAGGCGGGAGCCGTCAGTGCATCGTAGCCGTCGCCGCCGTGGCCGCTGGCCAGACAGGCTTGGGCATGGGCATCCAGCAAGCCGACCAACAGCAGCGAGCCGCCACGGCCACCATCCTGCTGGGCTGCGGTGCCCGCTGATCCCGATCCGGCTGCGATGGCGCCGTTAGGTCCAATGGTAATCTGGGGTGCCACCAGGGTGATGTCGCCGAGGGCCGCGAGGATGCCGTTGACGACCACATGGGAAGAGGCGCGAAGCAACAGGTCATGTCCTGCATGCCAGATTTGGCCGGCAGGAACCTCAACGATGGCCCCCATCACGGCGGGAGGCAACTCAACAACCGTGAAATCCAAGCCGGTGGCGGCCTGCAGCAGATCTTGCGCGGGAGCGCAAGGCGCCGACGTGTCGGGCACCGAGGTTGCTGTTGGCGCCAGCAAAGCCGCAGTCAAAATTGCAAGGAGTGTCCACGAACCGAATCTGGATTTCATTCAACCACCGAAGGAGCCGCGAGGGCCAACCACCCAACAGGTATGCCGTTCAAAAAGGCGCCTGCCAGCAGGCAAGAAACGTGGCCTCACGCGCAGGCATCTGCCTGCCCAGCGGCGCCGCCTCGTGGCTGCGGCCCTCCCCGACGCCACACCCGGCTGCGGTGCAGCTTCAATGCGCGCTCCCTTTACCCCTGCGCTGCGTAGCCTGGTCGTGGATCCGTTGGTTGTCCTGGATCTCTACAGCCCCGGGGATTCCAGGGTTGGCCCTCGCTTCGTCCACAGCCACCACGCCCACACTTGCCCCGAGCGACCCCTGCGCGTGACAGGACCCGAGGATGACCTGGATTGGGCGTTTCGGGATGCTGGCGGCATCCAGGTTACGGGCAGCCCGTTGATGCTCAACACCCTGGACACGCCTTGGCAGGAGCGTGTGGGACACGCACTGGAAGCCGCCGCCAGGCGAGGAGTTCCGGTTCTGGGCGTTTGCTTTGGCCACCAACTGTTGGGACAACACTTCGGGGCCACCCTGCGCTCCTGGGAAGCCAGCCGGTGGGGTGTCGCCGAGGTGCACTTCCAAGCCGTCGGTCCCTTTGCTTCGGACGCAGTGCCCATGGTGTTCACGCACCGCGACCACCTCGTCGATGCCGGCGATATGGAGGTCGTGGCCCAGGGCGGACTGGGCGGCATCCAGGCCTTGGCTCACCCCGAACTGCCCATCTGGAGCGTGCAGGGCCACCCGGAGGCGGATGCCGCGCTCTGCCTGGAGGCAGAGGGCGACCGGTGGACCAAGCGGTACGCGCAAGCCACCGTCGATACGGCGGAGTCCAAGCAAATGCTGCGCAACTTCGGCCAAATGATGAAAAAAGCCGCCGTCGCGAGGCATCCGCTGGGTTTATCGCGACCTGAAGACAATGGCATTGTCCATGGCGATCCGAAACGGGTTTCCTGACGAAGTCCTGGGTCAGCTGTATCCGTTCGAGGATCGCTACGTTGAGTTGGACGACGGCCGGTTCATGCACTACATCGAAACCGGCCGCAGTGGGCTGCGCCGACCCACGCTGCTTCTGCTCCACGGCAACCCGACGTGGAGTTTCCTTTACCGCAACTTCATGGAGCG
>JBFJVP010000441.1:0-2266 GCA_041624075.1 Thermoplasmatota archaeon
CCGTCGCCATGCCATTGGCCACCGAGGTGGCACCGAAGAAACGACCGGTTGCGGCAGGCTCCTGCACGATCCTGCAACCGTGCCCATCCAGCCACCTGCACCGGCTTGACTTGATGCGATTGCGAAAAACCGCAACCGCAGGCGGCCTCCAGCCGAGTAGGCGGGGTGCATGAATCACTTGAGAATGGAGCCCAGGATACCACGAAGGATCTGGCTGCCCACTCCCCGACCCAACTGGGTGCCCAGCGACCGCATCGTGGACTTCGCCATGGCTTCAGCGACGCCCTGTCGACTGGACGAGCCTTTGGTCGACCGGGAGCTGGACCTCGAACGACTGGACGGTTTCGAGCCCACCGAGGGCGGACGCTGACCCCTGGCGGGCGCCTGGGCTACCGGGGCAGACTGAGCACGCTGGGCACGAACGGCCAACTGCTCGTAGGCGGAGTGACGATCCACGTCGTGGTCGTACTTCGAACCAAGCGAACTCGACCCAAGGATCGCCATGCGTTCCTGCCCGGTAATCGTGCCCATGCGGCTCCGGGGCGGACAGATCAAGGTGCGTTGCACGATGCTGGGACGGCCCTTGTCCTCCAGCACCGAAACCAGGGCTTCACCCGTACCCAGCTCTCCGATGGCCTTCGCCACGTCGAGGGCGGGATTGGACCGGTAGGTTTGCGCCGCCGATCGGATGGCCTTCTGCTCACGGGGCGTGTAGGCACGCAGGGCGTGCTGGATGCGGTTGCCGAGCTGCCCCAACACTTCGTCCGGAATATCGCCCGGATTCTGCGTGACGAAGTAGACGCCCACGCCCTTGGAGCGCACCAGTCGCACCACTTGCGCAACCTTGTTCAGCAAGCTCTTGGGCGCCTCCGAGAACAAGAGGTGTGCTTCGTCAAAAAAGAAAACGAGACGCGGCTTTTCTGTGTCGCCCACTTCTGGTAGTTCTTCAAACAATTCGGACAGCAGCCATAGGAGAAACGTGGCGTACAAGCGGGGGTATTCCATGAGGTCCTCGGCGGCCAGGATGTTGATGATGCCACGCCCGGCGGCGTCCGTTTGGATAAAATCACGAATGTCCAGAGCCGGTTCGCCAAAGAACTCCTGCGCCCGTTGCTGCTCCAGCACCAGCAGGCGCCGCTGGATCGCTGCCACCGAGGCGGAACTAACGTTGCCGTACTCGATAGAGAGCTCGTGACGGTGCTCCGCCACGTGCCGCAGCATGGCCCGCAAGTCCTTGAGATCCAGCAGCAGCAAGCCCTGCTCATCGGCGACCCGGAAGGCGATGTTCAGGATGCCCTCTTGGGTCTCATTCAGATCAAGCAGTCGACTGAGCAGCAATGGCCCCATCTCAGAGACCGTGGTCCTGACCCGGTGGCCTTGGCGGCCAAACAGGTCCCAAAACACGGCGGGCGATCCTCCAAATGCAAAGGCATCCAATCCAATGGCTGTGATGCGCTGGGCGATCTTGGGGTGGGGGGTGCCTGCTTGCGTGATGCCGGCCAGGTCGCCCTTCACGTCCGCCATGAAGACCGGTACGCCGTGCTGGCTGAACCCTTCGGCCAAGACTTGCAGCGTGACGGTCTTGCCGGTGCCCGTTGCGCCCGCGATGAGCCCATGACGGTTGGCAAACCGCAACCTTAGCCGCGGCGGGACAGGCGCCCCGCCAACAAGGATCGAATCCGGCGCATGAGTCATTAAGCAGGGTTTCGGCGCCTGGCTTGCTTAACGAGGGGCTTGCGTTGCGTGGCCCACGAGCCCCCTTGTACCCAGAAGGGACGGGGGCCCTTTACCGGGGCTTCGTCGAACGGGGGCGCACCGCCTGATCCGGTCTCATCCCCCGTCCCTTGAACTGCCCACGCCCAGCCTCGGCCCGGGGCCCCGCACGCTTATGTGCCGCCGCCGGAACTGCCCGGCCATGCGCGCCCTCGTTGCCGCCTTCATCATGATCTCTGCCGCCGGCCTAGCCGGTTGCTTGCAGGACGATACCGATTCCAAACCACTGGCCCCGGAGGCGTTCCGGACAGAAGTGACCAAGGCCCGGCTCGACGCCGTGACCGAAGATCTCTCCAACGTCATCGACCCCGACCACGGCGGATTGCCTTACCTGCACGCGGTTCCCGAACTCCACGAAGGCTCCCTGGGCCTCGAATTGGTCGGCTACAACCCCCTGACGCGGCCCGGCGCGGGCGACGGCCCCGGCGGCGACTCGGCGTACATCGCCATGGACACGTGGAAGCACCTGGCGTGCATTGCCCACTTTGCCGGC
>JBFJVP010000442.1:0-2259 GCA_041624075.1 Thermoplasmatota archaeon
GGAACAAACCTAGCAAGGGGACGACGGCGGCTCCCTCCGGGGGCGGAGCCAGAGGCATCTCGCGAAACCACTGGTGGACTGTCCACGCGGCGTGCACTCCGGACGCCAGGCCGGCCAAGCCGCCCGCCAGGAGACCCTCGTGCTGCGGCCGTCCCCCGGGAAGGCTCAGCAGCATGCCGCCTCCAAGGGCCAAGACGCCCATGAGCCACAGGACTTCCAGGCGGGGGTCGAAGCCCCGAACGGCAACCGGAATCAGTCCGAGGGCGGCCATGGCAACCACGAGCTTCCACCGCAGGCCCCTGAGCGCGGACAGGTTCACGGCGCGGGCAGGCGAGGGCCACTCACAAGCTTTGGCGCCCCAACAAGGATACCAAGCCGGGCATAAATTTCAAAAAGGGGTCGCGGTGGGCGGCCCGATGAGACCCATCATCGCCCTCGCCGCCCTCCTCACCGCCAGCCTCTTTGCCCTGCCCGTTCAGGCACAAGACCCCTGCAACAACGGCGCAGACACTGCCGTGGTCGACATCAGCACCAGCGATTGCCAGGCACGCCTCGTCGCCTTTGACGACTTCACCTGTGTTGGCGACTGGGGCAACAGCCTCCAAGCCAGCGTGGCCGGCCACTCCGCCACCGTCTACCATTGCCTGGGCTTTGCCAGCTACACGGTCCCCCACCAGCCCCGCGACCAGTTCTGCCAGCACGGCAACTGCCCCATCGAAGTCGACACGTTCGCCGCGTGCCCGGGATTGAAGGGCCAATTCACCCATCCCTTGACCGGCCCCGTCAACGCGAACCTTCGCATCTGCGAGCCGAACCCCGCGGACCTGCCCGCGTAATCGGAACAGGTAACTGCCCACGCCGGGCATTCGATGATCCTCCCCCTCCACCCCAACTCTTTGTCATCGGACAAACCGGTCGGCCCCACGCGGACCCATTGGGGCCACGAGCTTGGGCCGAGCACGCGGACCATCCGCCGACCCCACACAACCCTTTCATAGGCGATCAGGTCGGCCAGAGCCATGGCCCACCCTCTTGGCGGCCCCGAACTCCCGCGGGCGCGGCCCACAGCGAGTGAGAAGTACGCTGGCAGCCGCCATGTCGGCGTATTGCCGGCGGGCTGCATGCAGTGCCGGGAGGGCGCCAAGCTGGTCCTGTTCGTCACGGGCCTGTGCGACAAGGAGTGCTTCTACTGCCCCGTGTCCCGCGACAAGATGTACCGCGACGTGGTGTACGCCAATGAGCGGCCCGTCCACATCGGAGACTGGGACGCGATCCTGGATGAGGCGGAGTTAATCGACGCCAAGGGCGCCGGCATCACTGGTGGCGACCCGATGGTTGTGCCCGACCGCGTCGTCGACCTGTGCCGCCGCCTCAAGGCCCATTTTGGCCCCGCCTTCCACTTGCACCTCTACACCAGCTGCGAGTTCGACACGGCCTGGCTGGCCAAGTTGAAGGAGGCCGGCCTCGACGAGATCCGGTTCCACCCTGAATTGGCCGAGTACGCGGACATGCCCAACTCCTGGCACGACGCCGCCATCAAGGAGGCTATCGGCGTGGGCCTCACCACCATGGTCGAGATTCCTTGCGTGCCCGGCCAGCAAACCGAAATCCTCGCCTTGGCCCGCTACCTGGACGCCGCCGGCGCCCATGGGTTGAACATGAACGAGCTGGAGTTCAGTGACCCCAACGTGAAGGCGCTGCGCAGCCGCGGCTTCGAAACCCGTGACGACGAGAGCCAATGCGTGGCAGGCAGCCGCGAAACGGCCCTGGAAGTCCTCCAGGCCTGGCGCGGTGAGCACGCCGACCCCCGGGGCGCGTTCTCGGTTCACTTCTGCTCCAGTCCCTACAAGGACGCCATCCAACTCATGCAGCGCCTCCGGCGCCGGGCCGGCAACGTCGCACGGCCCTTTGAGGAGCAAACCGAGGAGGGCACGCTCGTCTACGGCGTCCTCCATCCCAGCGACGGCCGCCCCGGCGAGTTGGCTGAGCGGCTTCGCGAGGAGTACGAAGTGCCCGCTGAGTGGATCGTTGTCCAAGATGGTCGCGTGGAAACGGCGCCCTCGGTTGCCGAGGTCTTGGCGGAAGAGGGTCAATTCGAGGAACTGGCCGTTGAGGGCTGGCTTAGCGAAGTGTACCCCACAGCGGATCGACTGGAAGTGGAGCGAGTGCCCTTGCCACACGCCGATCTGGGCGCCGAGGCAGCCTAGGCGCCGGGAGGGCCCGGCTGGCCTCAATGGCCCGCCTCTTCCCTCAGCATCC
>JBFJVP010000443.1:0-2252 GCA_041624075.1 Thermoplasmatota archaeon
CCAAGTCGCCGGGCCGACGCTTTGACGGTTTGACTCACGCGGCCTGGCTCGTCGCGACTGCGGCGTGCCGTCCATCGGCACCGTCGACCACGGCGATCTTGGCAGCGGCGGCCTTGGCGTTGGTGCGGGCGGCGTCCACGTCGCCGGCCGTCGCGACTACAACACCCATGCGGCGCCTGCCCGGCGCTTCGGGTTTGCCAAACAGCCGCAGGTGGATGTCGGGCCCCGTGACCGCGTCATCGACGCCGGAGAAAGCGGGGGCCGATGTCGGTTCGCTGGCGAGGACCACCGCGCTCGCCGCTGGGGTGAGGAAGCCCACGTCGGGAACGGGCAGGCCAGTGATGGCTCGAACGTGCAGGGCGAACTCCGACAGCGCTTGCGAGCCCAGGGTTACCAGGCCGGTGTCGTGGGGCCGCGGGCTAACCTCCGAGAAGATGACCTCGTTGCCCTTGACGAACAACTCCACGCCAAACAGGCCCCAGCCGCCCAACGCGTCGGTGACGGCGGCCGCCATCTCCTGCGCCTTGGCCAGCGCCGATTCGGTCATGGCCATGGGTTGCCAGGATTCCACGTAGTCGCCGCCCTCCTGGCGGTGGCCAATGGGTGGGCAGAACGTGGTGCCGTCGCGGTGGCGCACGGTGAGCAGGGTAATCTCGTAGTCGAAGTCCACAAAGCCCTCAACGATGACGCGCCCCGTCTTGGTACGGCTCCCCGAGGCGGCGTAGTCCCACGCATGATCCACATCGTCGGGAGTGCCAATGGTTGACTGACCCTTGCCGCTGCTGCTCATCGTGGGCTTGACGACGCAGGGAATGCCCACAGCCTCCACGGCGGCGTCGAACTCGGCGCGCGTGGAGGCGAACCGGTACGCGCTGGTGGGAAGCCCCAACTCTTGGGCGGCCAGGTTGCGGATGCCTTCGCGGTCCATGGTGAGCCGCGTGGCGCGGGCCGTGGGGACCACGTTCCAGCCCTCTGACTCCAGGCGCTCCAGCTCATGGGTCGCGATCGCCTCAATTTCAGGCACGATCCACGCCGGTTGCTCCTTATCGACAACCTCGCGCAGAGCCGTCGCGTCGGTCATGTCGATGACGTGGCTGCGGTGGGCGACCTGCATCGCTGGCGCGTTGGCGTACCGATCCACGGCGATGCATTCGATGCCCAGGCGCTGGGCCTCAATCACCACCTCCTTGCCAAGCTCACCCGAGCCCAGCAGAAGCATTCGGCGGGCGCTCGCAGTGTTGGGGGTGCCCCAGTCCATAGGCCGCCATGCAGCCACCGGCACAAGGACTTGACCGGTGGCTCGCATTAGCGCATCGTCGGCGTTGCGCCAGCGGTGGTTTTCTCTGGGCCGCTCGCCTCCCTGCGGTGAGGCCCATGAAACAAGTTCTCGTCCTCGCGCTCGTACTGGCCGCGTTTGTTGCTGTCCCCGTCGATGTTGCCGAGCCCGCCGAAGCCTGCCAGCCCTACACCTGGTACTGTCCCCTGACCGGCGACTCGTACGGCATGTGCGGCGGGTTGCCCGTCAACTCGCCGCTGGTCCAGTGCGTCGTGGACTTCGTGCTGCGCCGTTAGCGCGCAGGCAATTTTGACCAGATTTCTTCTCTTTTCCCCTTAAGTTTGCAACCGTTGCGTTGCGCCACCGGTATTGTTGTTTCCGCCAGGCCGCCGTGGGAGGGCTAGGTGAAATCCTGTGAAACACGTAATCGTTTTCGCGTTGGCCCTTGCGGCTCTTGCCATGGTTCCCGTTGATGTCGTTGAGCCCGCCGAGGCTTGCCGCCCCTACTCCGTTTACTGTCCCCTGACCGGACAGTTCTACTATGGTTGCGGCACGACGGCGCCCGACTCGCCCTTGGTCCAGTGCGTTCGTGACATGCAGCTGCCTCCTTAGGCACGTCGAATTTAAAATCACCCTTTTTCCCGTATCTTTTGCCAACATAGGTCTGCGGTGAGCAAACGCCGCCAGGCGGGGTCTGCGGCCCCTCCAACTGGTGCGCACGGCACATGGAATGCCCCTGCACCGCGTCTTTGGAGAAGGTCGATTTCAGCCTGGAGGCGGATCGGCAATGCTGGCCAAACCATCCCTCCGTGGCTTCTCTTAGGCGGATCGCTAAATAATCAAGCCTTCTCGCCAAAAATGATTGGTGCTTCCAGCCCGCTTGGCCTGGCATGAAGCACGTTGCGTCGGTCCTCCTCTGCCTTGGGGTCGCGTTCTCAGGGTGCCTAGGTGACGATGCGCCCGCTGAGGCAGAGTC
>JBFJVP010000444.1:0-2238 GCA_041624075.1 Thermoplasmatota archaeon
ATCCAATACGCCCAGCGGCAATGACGCGGAAGTCAGCGCTGCGGCCATGATTGCAGCCAAGGCCGTCGTTCGACGCCGCAACCACAGGGCCACGCCGGCCACAACCAGGATTGGCTGCATCAGCAACCCGGCGTACAAGCCGCCCGACACAAGGGCAACCACTGCGGACGCCAGCAGCGCCAGCAAGCCCATCAACCGCGCCACGAGCGCCCCCTTCGCGCCGAGGTTCGGCTTCGCAGCACCTCAAGGGCGGCATCTCGCGGGCTCAGCTCCAGCAACCGGATGCCATTGGCTTGCAGGCGGCGCCGGCAGGAAGCGCGAGCCGCTTGTTCCCGGTATGCATTCTCCAAGTCGCGCACAGTTGGCCGCTCGGGTGGGGCAAGGAACCGGGTCCCGGGCAACACCGCCACCACCGCCGAATGGCCTTGACGAGACGCCTGCGCAAGGGCTTGGACACTCGCCTGAGGGAACCCCTCCAGGTCAGTGAAGACGACGATGTGCAGGGGTCGTCCCGCCCGCTTCAACAGCAGCCGCGCCACGGCTCTCTGCACGCCCGCAGCCCCTTGGACGCCGGGGTTGCCCCGGAGCGTATCCAGTTGCTTCAGAAACGCTCGCTCCCGGCTTTCTGGCTCAGGCTCATCCGGGCCGGACACGTCCAGTCGCCGCGTGGCCTCGATGTCGTGGGGCAAGTCGGTGAACCGCACCGCCATGCGCTTGGCGATGCTTCGATCGAGCACCGGGTAGACTTCGTCTACGACGCCCACTTCATCAAACACGACGTGGCCAACCGGTTGGCCGTGTTGGCTGGAGGCCTCCGCCAACTCCAAGGTCCACTGGAGCGCCCGCTCCAATTTGCTGGGGCCGCCGTGGCGCGCACGCATGGTGCGGCTTGCGTCAACGAGAAACAACAACGCCGAGTCGTCCTGACGCTCCCATTGCTTGGTCATCAAATCCACGTACTTGGCGGTCCGCTTCCAGTCCATGTCCCGCAGGCGGTCACCCGACGTAAACGGCCGCACGGTCTCGAACTCGAGCTCCCGCAGCAGCTTGCCAAGGCTGGATGGAACCGTGGATTCACTGGACTGGCGGGTGGCAAGGCGGCGCCCACTTCGCACGTACTGGAGGCCCGAAAGCACCCGCAGCCGCGTCTCCACGGGTTGCAGGCGTGTGGTCTTCCACAATCCCCTGGCATCGGTCAAGTCCACTCGCACGGCCCTGAACGTGACGTTGCCCTTGACCACGGCGCGGGCGTCGTAGGTAAGCCTCCCCAAACCCTTCAGCTTGGGTTGGTCCTGAACTTCGATGGCCGCGGGCACCAGATCCCAGAAGGTGGCTTGCACGCCCGGCGCCAGCCGGCTTGCCCGTGTATCGATGCCCACGCGAAACAATTCGCCCTCGTACATGCCCGTTTTGCGGGTCCGGCGCTCGATTCGTGGCACCGATGCGCGCAGCGATGCGGCAGCCGCCGATCGCGTGTGGAGCAGGAAGGCAAGAACAGCCACCCCGACGGCACTGGGGGCAGGTGATGCCAGCAAGAAGCCAACCAGCAGCAGGCTGCCACTGGCAATGGTGACGGCGCGAGTGAGTCGTGTGGGGCTCAGGTGCGACGCGCCCATGCCAGGACCTCCGCAGGAATCTCGGGTGGCGTCAGTTGCCGGTAGTACGCTGACTCATACCGGTGGAGCCAGGTTGCCAGGCGCGGCGGCGCCCCGAGGGCTTGCCAAAGAGGCTCCGCCTCACGCAGTGTGAGTGAGTGGGGCTGGAAGCCGGCACGCTCAAGGACCCGCAGCAAGGGGTGATCGGGCGCCAACTGGGGCTCGTCCTGCGCCGGGGTTTCCTGCGTGGCGGAGTCTGGTTGGGCCACGGTTTCTGGCGCACTCCAGGATGCAACCCGTCGGTTGCGCACTTCACTGGCTGCCAAGCCCGCCAACACCAGGACCAGCAGAAGCGCCAACCACAGGATGATCAACTGCGTACTGGGCAAGCCCCATTCGGTGTAGCTGCCAGAAGACCCCGACGGGGAGTCGGCCGGGGGCGGCCCTGCCCCGATGCCGAGGTCGGCGAGGCCCCTGGAAATGTCCCAGTCGATGGAGTCGGCGGCGTGGGTGCGGTTGCCGAAGTACGTGACCGTTCCATTGGTTGCCACTCCATCCACGGCAAACGCCAGGGAACCTTCGCTCGACACATTGCCCGTGCCAGTGAGGGTTCCGCCTGCGGCTGACCAGGCGACTGAAGCGG
>JBFJVP010000445.1:0-2174 GCA_041624075.1 Thermoplasmatota archaeon
CGCCACCTACGCCAGCCAGGTGACCCAGGCAGGCAAGCAGTCCCCCGACGCCATCGTGTTCATCGGCTACCCCGAGGAGGGTGGCCAGATCGTCAAGGAGGCCTTCCAGAAGGGCTTGATGTCCAAGTCCGTGTTCTTCTTCAGCGAAGGCGTCAAGGATGGCGCATTCGTCGAGCAGGTCGGCAAGGACTCGGCGGGCAACTTTGTGCTCACTGGCCTCGGCGGCACCGCCCCGGACGCGGCGCAAACGGCGGCCACCCAAGCGTTCAAGGATGCCTTCATGGCGGAATACGGTGCCGAGCCCAAGCTCTTCTCGGCTGAGACGTACGATGCCATCATGGCCATGGCGTTGACGGCTGCGTACGCCGGAGACCACAGCGGCACGGCCATCCGGGACAACTTGCACACCGTGTACAATGCGCCTGGGACCCGGGTGAGCGCCGCTGACCTGCCCGCTGCCTTCTTGGCTGCCCACGCCAAGCAGGACGTCAACTACGTTGGCGCCTCCAACGATTTCGACCTGGACCCGAAGGGCGACCCCTCCACGGGTGTCTACTCTTACTGGCGCGTGGCAGACGACGGTTCAATCATGTCGACCCGGCAGGGCATTACGCCCAGCTAGGGCGCGTGGACACTCTTCCTTCTCCTCTCCTGTTTTTGGGTGAATGATTAACCGCCCAGGTACAGCTTTCCAACATTGGGGTTGGACAGCAGGTCGCTGGCAGGCCCCTCGAACCGGTTGCGGCCCTGGTCCAGGACGTAGCCGCGGTCAGAGATGGCGAGTGCCTGCTTGGCGTTCTGTTCCACCAGCAGGATGGGAACGCCTGCCTGCGCAATCGAGCCAATGGCTTGGAAGACGTTGGCGACGAGATTGGGTGCCAAGCCGGCGCTGGGTTCGTCCAGCAGCAGGAGCTGCGGGTCGCTCATCAAGGCCCGCCCCATGGCAACCATTTGGCGTTGGCCGCCGCTCATCGTGCCGACCCGCTGGCGAGCGCGCTCGGCCAGGATCGGGAACAGGCTGTGGACCCGCTCGAGACCCTCCGGGTTGCCGCCCCGGATGTAGGCGCCGATCTCCAGGTTTTCCCGCACAGTCAGGTTGGGGAAGACGTTCTTGATCTGGGGTACGTACGCGATGCCTTGACGCACCACTTGCTGGGGCGTGGATCCCACGAGCGTCTGGCCGTTGAGTTCGATGGCTCCGCCGTGAATGGTGAGCAGGCCGAATACGGCCTTGAGCAGTGTGCTCTTGCCCGCGCCGTTGGGGCCAATGACAGTGACGATTTCGCCTTCGTCGACGTGCGCGTCGACGCCATGCAGGATCTGGCTTTGACCGTAACCCGCCACCAAGCCACGAACATCGAGAACCCTGCGCCCACCGGCCTCCCGCTCGCGGCTAACCTCATCCGCCAAGGTACGCCTCCTGCACCGCCGGGTTGTTTCGAACCGCGTCGGGGCTGCCCTCAGCCAGTTTTCGTCCCTCAGCCATCACGATGACGGGGTCACAGTACCCGAAGACGGTTTCCATGTCGTGTTCCACGATGAGAAACGTCATGCCGCGATCCTGGCGCAATTCTTCGATGCGCTTCATGATCTGGCGCCCCAGGGTGGGGTTGACGCCCGCCATCGGTTCGTCAAGCAGCATCATGGTTGGGCGAACCATGAGCGCCCGTGCCAGGTCGAGCAGCTTCTTTTGGCCTCCCGACAGCGCCCCGGCGTACTCATCGGCTAAGTGGCTCAAGCGGAAGAACTCCAACACCTCGTCCGCCTCCGCCTGGATGCGTTTTTCGTCGAGGCGGGTGCGCCACCAGAGCAGCGAACCGCGTAGCTTCTCACCGGGCTGGTTTGGGGGCGCCAGCATCATGTTCTCCAGTACCGTCATGCGCTCCAGTGCCCGCGTCAACTGGAAAGTTCGCACCAGCCCACGGCGCGCCAGCCGGTGCATCGGCTGCCGCGTCACGTCGCTGCCCTCGAAGACCACCGTTCCGGCATCGACGGGGTAGAAGCCACTCAGGCAATTGAAGAACGTGGATTTCCCCGCGCCGTTGGGCCCAATGAGCGCCGTGAGGGTTCCACGGGTAACATCCAGGTCCATGCCGTCGACGGCGTGGATGCCACCGAAGTGCTTGACCACGCCGCGGGCGCGAAGAATCACGTCACCTGGCATACAGCATTTC
>JBFJVP010000446.1:0-2152 GCA_041624075.1 Thermoplasmatota archaeon
CCGTTTGACGTGATGGGCTGGGACGGCACCATGTACCCTGTGGCGTTCAACATCCACGACTACCAGCCCAAGACCAGCACGGTCCACTTGCCGCCGCCGATTCACACCACGTTTTTGGGTGGCCACGGCGAATTTGTTGTGTGTTCCTTTGTTCCTCGCAAGGTGGATTATCACAAGGATGCTATCCCGTGCCCGTACCCTCACAGCTCGTTTGATTGTGATGAAATTCTGTGGTATGTAGAGGGTAATTTCACGAGCCGCAAGGGCGTTGGGCCGGCTTCGATCAGTTTCCACCCTGCCGGAATTCCCCATGCACCCCAGCCTGGCAAGTACGAGGCGAGCATGGGCCACGAGGCGACGGATGAGATGGCCGTGATGCTGGACACGTACAAGCCCCTCTGGCTGACGGGGCATGCGCTGGAGGGCGAGGACGCCGAGTACCATCAGTCTTGGGTGGCACGCTAGACCGCTGCGCCTCCGGGTCGCCGATGGGTTCGCCATCAATCTTGTTGGGCTCCGCCGCGGCATTTTGTTGCGGCGGGGGCGTGCATGGCAATTGCAGCGCGTCCCAAAGCGAAAAAGGAAAGACCTCAGTTTCCACTGGAGTTGCAGTGATCGGGGTGTCTTTCCCACCAGACCACCCCGACACGCGGACCGCCGCCCGGGCGCTCCGCCCGGTAGCCTGAGCCGACTGGAGGCGGCAGGGGCCGGGCCGGGCGGTGGTCCGCCCCGAGGGCCTATTCGGGAACTGCGCTCTTGAACGCGTGCTCGCCGCTTACCTCGTAGGACAGCTTCACCGTCTGGTTGCCAACGTTGTTCCAGTACAGGGAGTAGGTGCCGGCACTTGGGGCCGTGAATGATCCATTTCCAGCCGAATCAGTGCCCCGCTGGTGGATCTGGACTTGGCGACCGGCGTGGCTGTGCAGGTCCCAGGGTACCTCGGCGTCTGCGCTCCACGTCCACTGGATGGTTGCCCCCGCCTCCATGTGCGTGTTGAATTCGGCAAACGTTCCGGGCTCAATGGCCACGTCCATTTCGAACAGGTTCTGCGGCGCACTGGTACAACCCGTCAGGAGGATGGCCACTGCGGCGGCGACTCGCCAATCAACCACAGGCGCGCCACGTGTGGGCAGTCTTTGGCCCTTGCGGCGGCCGGCAAACTTCATACGCAACGCATGAGTCGACGCTCATGTGGGCTGCGACGACTTCCTCTCCTGCCTGGCCGAGCCAGTGCGCTACCAGATTCTAGAGCATCTCTGGCACGGGCCGGCCACGGTGAGTGACCTGGTTGACGCCAGCGGCCACAGCCAAAGCAACGTCAGCCATCACCTGCGGCTCTTGCGGGACTGCGGCTTCGTTACCTTTGAGCGCGAAGGCCGCCACAGCCACTACCAACTCGCCGACCCGGTCGTCGCCGAACTCCTGGCTGCCCTCCAGAAGGCACGCACCCGTTTGGCGTGCGAGGTGCCGGCTTGAGCCTCCCCGCCCGGGCGCTGGCCGCCGAATTCACGGGCACCTTCGCCCTGGTCTTCGTCGGCTGCGGCGCCATCATGGTCAACGCGATCACTGGTGAACTCGGCCATGCAGGAGTTAGCCTCGCCTTCGGGCTCGTCATCGCCGCCATGATCTACGCCGTTGGCCACGTCAGCGGCGCACACTTCAACCCGGCCGTCACCATTGCATTGGCAGCCACGCGACGCTTCCATGCCCGCCACATGCTGCCCTACGTCGGCGCCCAGATCGCCGGTGCCAGTACGGCCGCCGCGGGCCTGCGCCTCCTGCTGGGCCCTGTGGCCGGTCTGGGCAGCACCCAGCCAAGCCAATGGGTGTCCGCCCCGGGCGCGGCCATCGTGGAAATCGGGTTCACATTCCTCCTGGTCTACGTGATCGTGGGAGTTACCAGCCCGCGTGCACACCCCGTCGCCGCGGGTGCCGCCATCGGAGCCACGGTAGCCTTGGCGGCCCTGGTTGGCGGCCCGCTCACCGGTGCCAGCCTCAATCCCGCTCGCAGCATCGGGCCCGCGCTCGCATCCCTTGAACCAGCTGCCCTTGCCATTCTCCCATTGTACATCCTGGCGCCCGTGGCGGGTGGTCTCGCCGGCGCTTTGGCCCACGGGCGCCTTCCTCGGCGCCCCACGCCCGGGGACGCACC
>JBFJVP010000447.1:0-2150 GCA_041624075.1 Thermoplasmatota archaeon
GAGTCACGTTGCTGGACGATGCGCGGCGTGAAGGCGGCCTGGGTACCACGCCGTTTGACGGCGAGGGGCTCCCCACGAGTGCCTTGCCCATCGTGCGGGAGGGCATCCTGGAACGGTACCTGTTCGACTCTTGGGATGGTCACGAGCACAATCAGGCGTCGACGGCGAGCGCCCAGCGCGCTTCGTTCAAGTCGCTTCCATCGACCGGGGTGCACCACTTGGTGCTGGAGGTGAAGGATTCGATGAGCATGGAGCAACTGGTCGGCGGCATCGACGACGGCCTTGTGGTGGAGTCCGTGCTCGGCGCGCATACTGCCAATCAGACCACGGGCGATTTCTCCATCACGGCGCCCAACGCGTGGCTCATCTCTGGTGGCGAACTCGCCGGACCCGTGGAGGAGGTGGCCTTGGCAGGCAACCTGCCCGCCCTCCTGATGTGCCTGGATGGCGCTTCGAACCAGCCCAAGCGACTCGATGGGGCCATGTTGCCAGCGACGCGGTTTCGCGGCGTGCACGCCTCGGTGTAGCTGGACTGCCTCAGATCCCACGGAGGGCCCAGGCACGACGTGGGTGTCACGGGCTAGCCAGATGGGGCGGCCGCGGCCTGGCAGCCTACAGCCGTGGGCACGAACCGGCCGTCGTGATCCGAGGTCCCGTGGTCCATGGTACTGCGGGGCAGACAGCGCCAGGGCCCTTGGCGCCCAACGGCCAATGCGCCACACTCCCCAAACAGTGAGCATTACCCCACGGAGACCCAAGCTGGGCCCATGAAGAGTCTGGGAACGCTAGCCACCCTGCTGGTGGGCGCACTATTGCTGCCGCCCGCAGCCAGTGCCATCAGTCCAACGGGCGAAGTCAGGGTGATGGACCGGCCCGACCGGCTGTGCCCTTACGGGGCCCAATGCTACGCGTTCGCCGTGCAGTGCCCTTCGCTACAAGTCGCCCGCGGCTTCATCGCCATCCACGATGTCCCCTCGCCCCAGGGTTTGGTGGTCCTGCACGGCGGCGGCTCGGCGGCGCGCTACTGGAGTAGCAGCGGCTTCGGGCGAGCTGCCCTGGACAGCCTGCACGCGGAGGGATTGGCCACGGTCCAGATTCGCTGGCAAAGCGGTTGGAGCGACCCGAGCGGCACCGACGCCGGCCCGCGACTGCTTTCTTGCCGGCCGGCGACGGTGGTCCAATGGATCCACGACAACATCTACCAGGACCTTGAGGTTCGCTCGGGTCCAGGGGCGTGTGGCTTCTGCTACACTGGCAACAGCGCCGGCGCGGCAGCCATCGCCTACGCCTTGGCCTACTACGGAGCCGAGCAGTGGCTGGACGCGGCGGTCTTGACCAGCGGTCCGCCCTTCTCTGATCTGGACGGGGCGTGCATGGATGACGAGGCGCGCCGGTCCCTCCGCTTCGACCAGCCGTCAGCCGCGCGAATCGATGAGATGTACGGCCACCCCTACCCCGGCCCATGCGCTCGATCCGATGGAACCTGGCAATCGCGCTGGCAGCACGATAGCCTGGACGGCGCCGGCGGCGATTGGAACTACCCAACCCACCTGCACCTTATTCTTGGTGGCCAGGACGATACCGGCGCGGTGCCCCACGCCCGCCATTACGCGGATCAGTTGCACGCCCACGGAATGCAGGCCAAGGTGGACGTGGTCCCGGCTATGGGGCACAGCATCCAACAGAGCCCGCAGGGCCTGGCGATCCTTTTGGCCGCCATGACCGCGTCTGACTCCTAGCAGGGCCGCGCTGGGCAAATCGCCCCGCGCCCCACGTCGCCCGAAGGCCGCGCCAGGGTCCCATGAGTGGCCCGCCGGGTGGCGCTCCCCGGGCCGCGCCGGGCCAAAGCGTGAACCTTTACGCAATCCAGTGCGCAACCCATCGCATGAAGGCTTGGGCCCTCGGTGGACCGGCCTTGCTGCTGGGCGCAGCGGTGTTGGCGCCGCTCGGCCTTCCCCAGGAGCCCGACGGGGCGCGAGGCGCCCTGTCCAATCTTGAGTTGACCGGGGGTGAGGTAGCCGATTGTCCCGCAAGCAGTGAGTGTTTCGCGTTCAGGGTGCAATGCCCCGGCCTGGGCAATCGCACGGGGGTGCTGTCCTTGCGGGAAGCCGCGGATCCCGTTGGATTGGTACTACTTCACAACGGAGGCA
>JBFJVP010000448.1:0-2083 GCA_041624075.1 Thermoplasmatota archaeon
CCGTCACGGGGGTTCCAACGCCGAGCGCCCAGAACACGTCAATGGTTTCGTTGGCGTACCGTAGGACCGTTTCGGGCTCCGGAAGTTGCACGGAGTTGGCCGTGGGTGATGGGTCATCGTCGGCGCAGCCGGCTAGGCTTGCGACGGCCAGGATGCATAGGATCAAGCGGGCGTCCATGGACTGGAGGCCGGAATCCAACAGGAAACCCTTGCGGTTGCTCCGTCCAAGCTCCTAATCGCGCATTTCGCCGCCGAGGCCAAGGAATCGGCGCCACTGTTGCTCGCGGAAACCGGCCAGGGCGCCTTTGGGGGTGTCCAGCACGGGGGCCCGGATCAATTCCGGGTGGGTCAGAAGGGTCTGTTTGAGCAGATCGTCGCCCGCTGCGGCGGGGTCGCCCACCAGCTCTACCAGTCGCGGGTGCCGCAGATCTACCAGCTTCTCCAGACTACCCAGGTGCTTGCGCAGCGCCTCCAGGTCCTGTGCGTCCGGGGGTTGCCGGGCCAAGTCCAGCAGGCGATCGACGCCGTATCCGTTGGCTTTGAGGAACTTGAGGGCATCCAGGGACTCCTGGTGGCGGTTGCGGCCCCACATGGTGATGTGGCTGCCCATCTAGCTCCTGTGGGCCACGGCGGAGTCGGCGCTTTCGCCCGCGTCAGCAGCCCGCTCGGAAGCTTCGCCCAGGTCGGCTTCAACGCCGGCCGGGCCTTTGCCGCCGTTCTTGGCGTGGCTCTTGACTCGCGGGTTGGGGCAGTACTCATCAACGTATTCCTGCCCGGACAACTCCTGGATGGCGGCCATGATCTCGTTTGTCACCTGGCGGCAGATGGCGCGGTCACCATGCTTGCCCCAGTGCTCAGAGAAATCCAGTGCTGGCCCGGCGATGGCGGCCGTCGGCTTGAAGAGCTTCAACTTACCGCCCTTGGGCTTAGCCTCGAAGGTGCCCACCATGGCGACTGGAATCACGGGCACCTGCAATTCAAGGGCCAGGCGGGCGACGCCGGTGTGGCCCCGGTACAGTCGGCCATCCACCGACCGGGTGCCTTCGGGGTAGATGCAGAACAGGTTGCCTTCCTTGATGGCCCCACGCGCCGCATCCATGGCCGCCTGGTCGCCGCTGCCACGGGCGAGCGGAATGACGTGCCATTGCTTGAAGAACCACGCCTTGATGGGCTTCTCGAAGTGCTCAACCTTGCTGATGTTCACGATCGGGCGCCGTGTCACGGCAGGCAGAACCACGTGATCCAGCGCCGACAAGTGGTTGGATGCGAGGATGGCCGCGCCCTTCTTGGGAACGTACTCCCGTCCCTCAACCCGGATGCGCAGACCCAGGCGCAACAGGGGAACGGCCCACGGGCGCATCAATTGCCAGAGCACTGACATGCAGGCCCTGGCAACTCGTCATGAGTTATATAGGCGGTCTTTGTCCGCCGACTTGGCCCCGGGGCCCTTTGCCCCATGCCGAGGTAGTCTAGTCTGGTAAGGCGCGAGCCTGGAAAGCTCGTGGGTTTCGGCCCGCGGGAGTTCAAATCTCCCCCTCGGCGCTTCTTTCTTTTTCGGGGTCGCTTCCTGTTCCAGCTTGGGCTGGGTTGTGTACGGTCGGTGCGCGCAGCGGACCGGCCTGAGTTCGGGGGAGTCCCGTCGGGGGCGGAGCCCCCAGGGTTGTGAACGGTCGGTCTGCGTGGCGGAGCGGCCTTGGCTCGGCGAATTGTGGCCCGGTCAACCGGCTTGTGCGTGGGTCTTCCTGAGCCGCCCTGCTACCCACAGGGTGGCCCAACTGAGGCTCCAGATCAAGTTGGCCAGCAGGGCCAAGCCGAGCAGGGTGCCGAACCAGGCGTGGTCGATGCGAGCGTAGGCTCCGAAGGCCACGATGTCGACGGCGACGTGAAGCGCGATGGCGGACCACAGGCCCCATCGGGTAGCCATGGCGCCGGCGACGAGCCCAAACAGGAGGGGTGCCAGCACATGCGCCCAGGTGCCGTAGCCGCCGTGGGCGAAGCCGAAGAAAATGGCTTGCAGCACGATGGCGGTGGCCAGGCCGGCGCGACCCATGGGCAGCAGGCGCACGAGGCCGGTTTGGAGCAC
>JBFJVP010000449.1:0-2082 GCA_041624075.1 Thermoplasmatota archaeon
CTGGCTGCGGCGGCGGCGCATTGGCCTGACGGGATCGACTTGGTGGACGTGTTCAGGAACCCCGACGCCGTGGAGCCGATCGTTGATGAAGCCCTGGAGGTGGGTGCGAAGGCCATCTGGTTCCAGTTGGGAGTCGTAAACCCGGGAGCCATCGAGAAGGCGGTGGAGGCGGGCCTGGAGGTGGTCGTGGATCGTTGTCTGGCCATTGAAATCCCGCGCCTGGGCCTCTAGGGCGCCCGGGGTCGCGGCGTGCCAGAAAACTGGCTGGACGCAAGCGCCTGATCCCCTGGCCGGCCTGACGGCGGGGCAGCCTTGGCTTGGGAATACCCGCATGGCTTCAACGAGGTGTCAGGTAGCGGTTGACTCCCTATCACCGATTGTGGCTGAGCTCGATGGCAGCGCCGCCCCGACAGCCTGGCCGAGCCACACGCCTGGCGCAGTGCAATTGACAACGCATCCTCGCCCGTGGTCGAACGACGGACGCTTAAACCGGCACGTCCTGCATGGCCTGTGGTTGCCATGCGCGGAATCGCGGTCCCCGTTGCCTTGTGCTTGCTGATGATCAGTCCGCCGGCCCAGGCGCAATACCAGCCCCTTGAACCACCGGATCTGAGTTCCTTCATTGACCGCGAGGACCTGGCGGCGGCTGCCAACACCACCGGCGCCCAGCGGGTGCTGCGGTTCGTGCAGGTCTCTGATGCTCACATCATCGACGATGATGCGCCGCCGCCGATGCGGTCGGCTCCCTTGGACCCCGTGTTTGGCCCCATCACCAGTTCGGCGGAGCGGCCACAGGAGGAGTACACCGACGAAGTTCTGGATGCAGTGATCGCTTCGATCAATGGCATTCACCAATCGGACCTGCTGGACTTCGTGGTGCTTACGGGGGACAACATCGACAACGAGCAGGAAAATGAGTTGATGCGCTTCATCGACAACTGGGAGGGGACGTTCACCACGACTGGACCCGTGTCTGGACTCGAATGCCTGCCCGACGGGCAATCGGAGAGTCTGGATGACGATTCCAACGACGTTGAGGATGCCTGCACCCACCTGCCGGCCGCTATGCAAGGTAACAACACGGCCCTTGCCTTTGGTCTGCCGTGGTACGCGGCGTTCGGCAACCACGACGGCCTGATTCAAGGAAACGTGCCGGTCGAGCCCAGTTTCCAGGAAGCTGCTGCCACCTATGGCCGCTACTTCCTCGCCCAGGACGAATACGTCGCTATGCACTTCAAGGCAGGCTCCCAGTGCGCTGGCGGGTCGCCCGCTGGCACCGTTGCCGACGACTACGGCCACGGCTTTGGCTACGCGGGTGACCGGTTGTGCGACGGCAACCCCGACAATGACGGATACTACAGCTTCACTTTGCGGGGCGTGCACATGATCGTGCTGGACACCGTCAACGACGACTTCGTGACTGCCAACGAGAACCTCGCTGGATTCTTCAATCCGCAGGTTACCCTGGGCTATGACCTGATCGGGGGCTACGCCGAGGGCGCCGTGGACCCCGACCAGTTCACGTGGCTGCAATCGGAGTTGGAGGCCAACCAGGACAAGCTGGTGATGCTGTTTAGCCACCACACGATCAATTCCATGTTCACTGACCCCGCCAGCGAAGCATGCGGTGGCCCCGGCTGCTTGTCTGACCTGTTGCGCGAAGCCGGCTACAAGACCGGTGAGGATCTCATGGAGGCGCTCACTGCCTACCCCAACGTCGTCGCCTGGATCGGCGGCCACACCCACCAGCACCGCATTCAGCCCAAGTCCCTGGCGGGCGCCGCCAGCCCCGGCTTCTGGAACGTGGAGACGAGCAGCTTGGTGGACATGCCTCAGGAGGCGCGCGTGATCGAATTGTGGCAGACGCCCGACGGCAAGGCGTTCCTGAAGCTGGACCGCTTCGGGCACGACTACCAGAAGTCCATGGACTTGGCCGCAGCCGATTCCCAGTTTGACGCTGAAACGGCTGCCGGCGAGGACATCGACCGGGATGTCTTGCTGTGGTTCGATGTCCCGGCCGGCGTAGCACTGGAACCCCAGCCGACGCTGCCCCGGGCCCTGGACTTGCAATTGATCTCGCCC
>JBFJVP010000450.1:0-2070 GCA_041624075.1 Thermoplasmatota archaeon
CCCTCGGGCGTGGGGACGTTGATGCAGCATTTTCCGAGCCGGGCCAAGTCCACTGTGTCGGCGTCCATGAAACCGGTGACGGTGACGGCGAGCATGCGGGGCAGGAACCGCTCCAGGGCTTCGGGAACGGCGATGCCGCAGCAATCCGCGGCCACCCGCGCTGCATCGATGCCTTCCGGGCGACCCGCCAAGAGGTCCATGAATTGCTTTTCCTCGAAGGCTGCCACGACGTCCCGGTAGGCATCCTCGCTCACCAGCCGGGTCAGGGGCATGGCTTGCTGCCTGCCCTTGCGGTCTTCCCCGGTGGCCAGGAGCATGGTGGCGCTGCTGCATTGTGGACTGCAACACGGAACCTGCATCAGGTCCCGCTGGCGCAGGTAGCCGGTTTGCTCGGCCAGCAGGTCGGCGATGTCGGGAAGGCTCAGGTGTCCCGTGTCCTCGGCGTGACGACCGAAGTGGCTGACCGGCTGGAAGTTGACACCCCGCACCACGTCCAGGTTGGCCAAGGCATAATCGACGATGTCGCCCAATTGGTGCTCGTTGCCTCCCTTGACCACCGTTGGTACCAAGATGACAGGCAAACCCGCCGCCCGGCACCGTTCGACGGCCCGCCGCTTGACTTGCTCCAATCCCGGCGCGTCCCGGATCTGCCGGTAGACGCGGCGACCAAAGCCGTCGAATTGCAGGTACACCGTGGTCACGCCGGCGGCGGCCAGTGCTTCTGCGTATCCCGGTTCGTCGGCGATCCGGATGCCGTTGGAGTTGACTTCGATGTGTCCAAAGCCCATGTCGCGGGCCATGGCGACGATCTCCGGCAAGTCGTCCCGCGTGGTGGGTTCGCCGCCACTCAACTGGATTGGTGTGGGGCCACCCGACTCTCGCAGCACCGTTTCCAGCAGGGCGCGCACCTTGGCCACGGGAACCTCCGGCAGGCCCGGCCGACTGCTGGCAAAGCAGTACGAGCAGGCGAGGTTGCAGTTCTGGGTGACATCGATCACGGCAAGGCAGCGGCGGCGATCCACGTCCCCCTCGGGGCAGCACTCCCCGGGCCCGCAGGCAGGTTCGGCGAAGCTCTGGGTCCACTCATAATGCTCCGCGTCCCCCCAATAGCGGGTCTCGAAGGCGCCGTGGGCCTCGCAGTGCTTGATCTGCCAGATCGCGCCATCGCGTTGCTCGTAGCGGCACACAATGGTGGCAAAGCATTCGGGGCAGAGGCTCAAGGATTGGGGCAGGTCGCGCAGTTGGTCCACGACGGGGGCACGCGTTGTGCGCTTTGACAGGTTCCGTTGAGCCCCAATCCAACCCTTGAACAACGCATTGGCTGCTTGAAGCGACCAGTGATGGCACCGCCCCGGGTGTCGGAGTTGCACCAATATGACCACTCCACAGCCCAAGCTCCAGCACTTCCTTTGCATGGCGGCCCTTGCCCTTGTAGCATGGGCCCCTGCGGCCAGCAGCCAGAGCCCCACCACAGTCTACGAGGATCCGGACGTCCCGCCCCAGGCCATGGACTACGACGCCGAGAACAAGCTGTTCGTGGCGCACCCGGGTTGGCTCAATGACAACCTGATTCATTACTACAAGTTCCGCATGTACGTGCCGCCCAATTACAATCCGGCTTCGGCCAGCGACGTACCGATCGTGCCCCTCTACCTTCCCACGACGGACGGCACGTTGAGCGGCGTACCCGACGAGCAGTTCCCAATCCTGCGCTACCACACCGGCGCCGGCAGCAACTGGGACCCAAACTACAGCGACTTCGTGCACGTCGTCTTCGTCACCGTAGGGGACGAGTACACGCCCAACAGCCACAGGAGCTATGCTGATCTGGTGGCGGGCGGGTATCCCATGACGGAGTCGGACATCTTGGCCAACGTGCCCGTTGTGCCCTTTGGCAGTCGCTTGCAGGACCCAGCCAAGATGCACCTGAGTCACGACGATCCCAACGTGGCCGCGCCGATCGGACCCTGGATGGCCTGGTTTGACGGCCAACCAGTACAGACGTTCGCCTTCGAAACCACGGACGGGGATTTTGCCGCCTACATCAACGCCAAGACGAGGCCAGGTGCC
>JBFJVP010000451.1:0-2069 GCA_041624075.1 Thermoplasmatota archaeon
CCTTCCATGAAGTGGATTCGTTCAACGGGATTCTCAGTTGCCAGGTGTCCTTGGTGCTGGCAGAGGACGACCATACCAACGATTGCAGCGCAGGCGACCCGGGGGACATCTGGGAATTCGCCGTTTCACCTGGTCTGGCTGGCTTGGTGCTCGAGGTGGCCTGGGAAGCCAGCAACGAATTGTCCGCTTCCCTGCAGGCGACCCTGGAGACCCTGGGCTTGGGCGATCAGAACCAGTTGCTCGCCGAGGCCGTTGGCACCAGCATTCTGCGCCTGCAAGTCCCGGAGGACACCGCCGCCAAGTTATACCCGGCCGGTGGCCAGATGCGCTTGACGGTTCGCGTCTTGCCCAACACGGACGAGAACGAGGCGGGCGCCGGCGTGGGCCTGGCGGTCAACCAAGAATTCCAGGCGTTTGCCAGTGCTTTCTACGTGGAGCCGCCGCCGCCCACGTACAGCATCGCTGGTTGAAGGGCCGGACCGGTTCGCCGAAGCTCACACGTTGCGCGTTGCCTTCGGCAGGTCATGCACCTACGTCGAGGCTGGCTGGTGGCCGTCGCGCTTGGCTTGCTGTTGGGTGGCTGCGTGGGCGCCCCCTTGGACGGTGAGAAGTCTAGCCCCGAGCCAAGCGCGGCGGGCACCATCGCGCCGCAGCCAAGGCCCGGCCAAACGGCGCACGTCCACGACTACTGGGGCGGCGAGACGGAGTTGGTGCTCTACGAGGGCTCCGTGCCGGTGACGGTTGCTCACAATCACGCCTTCGACGAGCCGCCACGGCCCCAGCACACCCACAGTTGCGACGAATCACTGGATTCCACGAGCCAGGGGGGCAGCGTCAAGTTCGCGTTGCCTCCGGGCGACATCGTCCTGCCCGGCACCCAGCGGCTGGAGGTTTCGGCCTCGTGGACTACGCCCACGATCACGGGCTTGCGACTGTTGTACAGGGCGCCGGCTCACGGCGCGGAGCACCACGACGGGCACGGTGGCCACGGGGGCCACGGCCAACACGGCGATTTCAGGGATGCAGGCGCACTCGGCAACGGCGCTTCGGTGAGTATTGCCCTGACGCCAGAGATGGCGGACCTTGGCCACGAAACCCGCAGCCGCTGGGCGTTTTTCCTGTGCGCTGACACCGATGACATCAACTTGGCTGAAGGAAACGTTGACTTGGCCATTCGTGCCCATCGCGCCGAGCAACTGCCCCTTGATCCGCCGCACCCGGACCACTGGGCAGGCAACGCCACGCTGCTCTTGGCCCGGGTTGACTGGAGCGGAAGCGGTTGGGCCATCGGCAACCAGGCAGATGGAGCTTGGCACCAAGTCCGCCTTGCCCATCAACAGATCGTGCCCGCCGAGGCGGACCACCTGATCGTTACCGTCTGGTTCAACGCGACCGGCCCATCGTCGGCCTTGCCCGGCGCCGTCAACCTGTACTACAAGGACTCCACGGTCCCCGACTGGATCTACCAACGCATGCCGGCTTCCCTGGACAAGGGCGTGGCGCGCTTCTCCATTCCCCTCAACGAGCCCGGGATGACCGATAGCCCGTACGCCAGTCGCTCCAATTGGGATTTCTGGGTGCGCCTGTCCTCGCCGACGGACGCCTCGATGCCCGCAGGCCTCGGCACCTGGACGGCGCCCCACGCGTTCGAAGGCACGCTCGCCGCCCAGGTGGTCGTGTTCCGCCGGTGAGGCCCCATGGCGCCGCCCGCCGCAGGGTTCAATCAGGGGGATTGGGCCGGCGCAAACGGTCGCGGAGGGTAATCGGCCACAGGCGAGCCGCCTCCGAGTGATCCCTGGACCAAGGGCAACACGAGGTGGCTGCCATCTTCGCCGCCATGGAGCGTGATTTCAGGGTACCAGGCCTGGCCGCTCCGGCTGAAGCGCTCGTCCGCAAGGGGGTTGGCGGCCTCGTCGCTCGTGACAAATTCTCCCCGGTTGACCACCAGGACAAGCTGGTCGCCAACGCCGATGCGCTCAGCGATGTTGAACAAGTCCACCCGCACCGGCGTTGCCTGTCCGACGGGAAAATCGGTGCCCACCAAGTTGCCCGCGTGGAAGCGCAGGTCC
>JBFJVP010000452.1:0-2043 GCA_041624075.1 Thermoplasmatota archaeon
ACATCGCCACCATCACCACCGTCGGCGCCGTCCGTGCCGTCGCCTCCGTCGCCACCATCGCCGCCATCTCCACCGTCACCGGCGTCCGCGCCGTCTCCGCCATCTCCACCGTCACCACCGTCCCCTACAGGGCAAGCACCTTCGGTATCGCCGTGGCCATAGTGGGCGCTGGCAGCGGGCCCTGGAAGGGTCATCGTGGCCTCGTCCTCCGCTCCAGGCTTGTGGCACAGGGTCACGTCACCACCGTCACCACCGTCACCGCCGTCCGAACCGTCTCCTCCATCGCCACCGTCACCACCGCCCCCTACAGGGCAAGGCCCCTCCGTGTCCCCGTGGCCGTAATGCCCACCTGCCGCCTGCTCGGGGACAGTCATCGTTTGCTCGGCAGGCGTGCCAGGCTTGTGGCAAAGCGTCACCTGGGCCCCCGGTGCCGGCCTCCCCGAAGCGGTGTCCTGCGCACCAGGACCGACGGGACATCCACCCTCGACATCGCCATGGGCCAAATGCCCCGCCAAGGCCTGCACCGGCACATCCAGCAGCGATCCGACGCCATCGGCACGGTGACAGATCGTCACCCAAACGACCTCAACCACTCCAGTCCCGTTTTGCAACAAACCACCAATGCCCGCCTCCACTCCACTTCCTTGACCACCAAGACCATGGCCCACAGCAGGCGCGCCACTGGCACCCGGTGCTCCAAAACCCAGCGTAACCGAGCCAGCCAGGGCCGTGGAAGCTACCGGACCCGCCGGCTGCATGGAGAGGCCGGTAGCCACTGGAACCAGGGCCAAGAGAGGCGCCAACAAGGCCGTGCTGAGCAACACGACGATTCCTACCGCAGCCGCCCGCTGCACCGTTTCGGCCCAGGGGCGGCGTTCAACGGCCCGCCACCGGTTCTGCCATACTCCGTGGCCCAAGACCTGAAGGTCTCGCTCGCGTTGCAGGCGTACACGCTCCGCTTCCGCCTCCTCCTGCAGGTCCTCGGCAGTCGCAGGAGGGAGCTGCCACTGGCGCTCATCCAGGTAGCCTTGAGCCATCAGCGATTCGACACGGCTGCGAAACTCTCGCCGCGACATGCCGAGCGCTTCGGCCAACCATACCTGCTCTGATTCAGCCAGGCCGTTCCAGTTGGCTTGGCTTTGCTGCTTGCGTTGCTCAGGCGAACCCCATTGCTCGCGGTCCAGCAGCCCCTCCTTTACGAAATCGTCCAGGATGGCGCGCAGTTCCCGGGGCGGGATGCCAAGCAGTCGAGCCAGGTCTTGCAGTTCCTCTTCGTCCAGAGGAGCATCCAGTTCCCCTTCGCTTGGTTCTGCCGCAGTTTTCAGGATCTGTCGCCACTGTTCCGCGTCCACGAGCGCGTCGCGCCACAGTCCCACGGCAGGCGTCGCGGGTCCCATTGGGGGCGCGCGGGCCGTGCCCCTTGCCCGCCCATGACGGGCCCCTACAACGTCGAACGTGGCGGACGCAAGCACCCGACGACCTCGGCTCCAAGCATTCTGCGGCACGACTCCACATCGCTCCCCGCGCCCTTTATCGGCCGCTAATTCGCCGCACGCCCCGTGGCGGGCCTCCCTGCCATTGGGGTGTGGCGGGTGCAACCACCCGACCCCAACAGGCATGGCCTTCTCAGTGCCGCAGTGGCGCCAACGATCTCGGTGTTTGGGTCCAGCCGCGGGCGCGACCACCGGGCGTCGGATGGCACGAAGCGGCGCATTGGCCGGCACACCAGGCAACACGAGGCCTTCCGGCTGCCGCGGGTGTCCATGGACACCGCGACAATCGGAGCAACTGATGAGGACCTGAGGGCCGGCGGGGCGCTCGGCTCACAGCGGCTTCTTGGCGATCTCCTCTTGGGCCAATTGGCGGGCCTCCTCACTCCAGCCCTCAGCGAATGTGGGCCGCTGGATGGTGGCCGTGTACACGTCCACCACTTCGCCGCTGCGGGTGTCGGGCCATACGGGGTGGGCGGCCTGCCAGGACGAGTCGATGTCGTTGTAGTCGCCGATGAAGACCACGCCGTTCTGGTGGTGGCTCAGGGCCGGG
>JBFJVP010000453.1:0-2032 GCA_041624075.1 Thermoplasmatota archaeon
ACGCCTCCTGGACCAAGACGTGGCCGACTCCAAAGCCCAGGGCCAAGAGCCCCACGGGCAGCCACCAAATGGCCAGCCACACCGCAGCCGTCCGCGCGCTGCGCCCGAGGCTCGGATGCGCATCGACGTGGTCATCCGAGATCACGGGCACCCGGTCGACGCCACCTGCGCCTGTTGGGGATTTGGAGCCGAATTCAAACCAGTGGGGACGGCTTCGGCCGGCGAACCAGCCAATGGCGCCGGCCGCCACGATGATGAGCGGAAACGGCACATCAAAGAAGAAAATGGCAACAAAGGCTCCGGCCGCCAGCAGGACCAGCACCCCGTTGCCCAAGGCGCGCTTGCCGATGCGAAGCACCGCCTCCAGTACCACCACGAGAACGGCGGCCTTGAGCCCGAAGAAGAGAGCGGGGACGAAGGCAGTATCCTGGAAGACGGCGTACGCGACGCTGAGTGCCAGGATGCTGAGGAAGCCCGGCAGCACGAACAGTCCGCCAGCGACGATTCCACCCCGCGTGCCGTGCAACAAGCGACCCATGTAGGTGGCCAGTTGCATCGCTTCGGGGCCGGGCAGCAGCATGCAATAGTTGAGCGCGTGCAGGAACCGCCGTTCACTGATCCAGTTTTTTTCCTCGACCAGGATGCGGTGCATGACGGCGATCTGTCCTGCCGGGCCGCCGAAGCTGTGGATCGCGATGCGAATCCAGACGTGGAGGGCTTCGCGAAAGGAGACATCCGCCTGCGCCACGCAGCGGCCACCGCGCGCGGGTACATCAACAGCGGGGCCAGGCGATCGCGAGATGGCCGCCGGGTGCGTGCGCCGCGGCCTCGGCCCAGCCCCGCCACGGCTCCACCTCGCTCCCGCCACGAGCCACCCCGTGTCGCCCAAAGGAGCAGCAGAGCTACAAGGGGAACACGACGCTGATCATCACGGGCACAACGATCGCCAAAATCAGGTTCAGCGGCCCGCCCACCCGGGCGTAGTCACTAAACGAATAATTGCCCGGCGCGAAGATCATCGTATTGGTCTGGTAGCCGATGGGTGTCATCATGCTCGTACTGGCCGCCAGCATCACGGTCAACGCCACCGGCCGAGGGTCAATGCCGATACCTAGCGCCGTCGTGATCGCAATTGGCACCAGCAGGACGACGCTGGCGTTGTTGCTGGCCACCTCCGTGATCAGACTGGTTGCGATGAACAGCAGAATCAGGAACGCCAACGGCGGCAACCCCGAGCCGGCTGCAATGAGCCCGTCGGCCAGCAAGGCCGCAGTCCCCGTCTTTTCAAGCGCGATGCCAAGGGGAATGATGCCCGCCAGCAGCAACACCACATCCCAGCGGATGCTGCCGATGAACTCGTCCATGTTGAGGCAACCGGCCATGACCATCAGCGCGGCACCAGTCAAGGCAGCGACACTGATGGGAAGCCACCCCAGGGCACTGACGAGTACGACGGCGGCCACGATGCCCAACGCGTGGGGCAAGCGGTTGGTGCGGTAAACCGCCTTCTCCCGCTCACGAGTCACGTAAAGGCCCGGCTTTTCCCGCATGCGCTCCAGGGCCGCAGGGCTGGCCTGAACGAGAAGAACGTCACCCGGGCGAAGCCGCGCCTTGCTGGCAGACCCGATCTGGGGCTTGCCTTGATGCCGCACCGCCAGCACGATGGCCTGGTAGCGGCCCCGGAAGTCAATATCAGACACGCTGCGACCGATGTATGGGCTGCCCGTGGTCATCACCACCTCTGCCGTGACCAGTTCCTCCGAGTCCTCCAATTGAAGAGGATGTTCGATTTCGGGAACCGCGTGGAGGCCGGGCTCTTCGCCAAGCGCCACGAGCCGCTCCCGACTCGCCATGACGAGCAGGGCATCTCCCTCGCGCAGCTTCATGCGGGGACTGGGAGCGTCCGTCGCCTGGCCAGCTCGCTGCAGGCGCAGAACCTGGCAGCCGCTGCGAAACGACAGGCCTGCCTCGCGAAACGTCTTGCCAGCCACCGGGCTGCCCTCGGGAATGGTGAATTCGCCCAAGAAGCCTC
>JBFJVP010000454.1:0-2017 GCA_041624075.1 Thermoplasmatota archaeon
GACCCTCACGCCGTGCCCGCGCTCACCCGTGTCTTGTCAACGGAACATGAGCACGTAATGGTGCGGCACGAGGCAGCCGAGGCGCTTGGAGCCATTGGGCAGCCGGAATCGGTGGAGGTGCTGCGCAGGTACTTGGACGACCCGAACCCTGAGGTGTCGGAGAGTTGCGAGGTGGCCCTGGACCTGATTGCTTGGGTCACATCGGACGAGTTGGAATACGTCGAAGGCTGAACTCCTTCACCTCATCTCGATTTTTGTCTGATTGGTTGTTTGCACTTGCAGTCAAGGTAACCAGTTGGTTGTGCTGGCCCGCTGCACGCCATGGCAAGTGTGATAAGCTGTAACACGGTTGTCGGTTGCTGGGTGTGACGATGTTCCATCACTCAGTCCTGGGGGTGCTGCTGGCCAGCCTCCTGCTCGTGATGCCAGTTCACGCGGCCGACGGCCCTGGCGGGGCCCAAGTTGACGTGAAGCCGGAGGCTCCCTCGCAGATCCGCGTCCAATGGAGCTACACGGCGGACGAGCCAGCACAAACCGGCCCCGACGGCCCCGCGCCGCCGCACAAGCTGACGGCCGCGCGCACCGCCGACGGAATCCGCGTCGACTGGACCGCTGCGCAAGCCATCGTCAGCGATTACGTGGTACGGCGTGACGGGATGCTGCTGGCCTCCACCACAGGCCTGAACTTCACCGACCCGGGCGGCACCGACCTCAACGCGTACACCGTCAGCAGCCGCTCCGGCAACAAGGAGGGCCGGCCATCCGAGCCGGCGTTCGCCAGCTCCGGCGACTGCGTCAACATCCACCAGGGCGCCATGCCCCCCGTCTACGTGGTGCCGGGAACGTGCATCGAGCAGATCGCCGCCACATACTGGATGGTCATGAATTCCATCACCGTGGCCTTGCCCAAGCAGGTGCGCGCATTGTTCGAAACCCTGCCAACCGCCGGCGAACTGCCCGGCTTTGCACCCGATGATCAAGCGACCTTGCCTGTTCAGGGGGGACGCTGACGGCCCGATGGGAGTGGGCTGCGCTCTTCACGATCCTCCTGGCCAGTGCCCCCGTCGCCGCCTTGGCGGTGGACGAAGCGGAAACGCGTGGTTTGGTTGTGGCGGGATCCGTGCCCAGCGAACAGGCCCAATACCTGGTGGTCCGGCCCGACGCCGGCGCCGAGTTGCTCATGGCCCTGGATGGACGCGATGTGGCTCAGCGCTTCGTCGGCCTGGAAGTGACGCGCGTTGTTGCTGGCGCCCTGGCCAATGGTCACAGTGAACCCTACCAGCCTGAAGGCTACCATGCGGGAGGCCCTGCGCGCGCCACCCTGAGCGCCCTGCACGCAGATCCAGTCAT
Organism: Thermoplasmatota archaeon; assembly: GCA_041624075.1. GTDB lineage: Archaea > Thermoplasmatota > E2 > JACPAO01 > JAHFTW01 > JBFJVP01. The sequence goes on from JBFJVP010000454.1 coordinate 1,351, forward strand.
CCTGGTGCGGCCCCTGTCGCCTCTGACCAGTGTTAGCTCCAACCTTGAGGGCCCGGTGTCCCTGCGGCCCGTTGGCGAAGAACTCATCGAGCGCATGCGCCACGTACCGCCCCGCGAGGAGCGAACACCGGGAGTCGTTCCCGAGGAGTTCGAATTCGTCGCCCGTGACACCGCCAAGCTCATGGCCAATGCCGGTGGGCGACTGTCCATCTCCGGCGACTTTGCCGTGTACCTATGGGGTGCCACCTACGACATCGCGGGAACTGGCTCGGGATCGGTTCGAACCGGGATGTATGAAGCCGAAAACCATGCAGATTCCGTCATTGTCGAACGCTACGTGCATGCATTCCTGACGGTCCACGACGGCACCCTTGACATCCAGTACAATCGGGGCGAAACCGCGTTGTATGCGCCGCGGGGCCAGGCAACGACGACCGAGAGCTTGCAGTTGAGAAACGCCGTGGGAACGGTGGATGCGGAGGCTGGGCGATACCATGTTGATGGTGATGTCACGATTCGCGCGGGTCGCGTTGAATGGCAGCCCGGCGGCCAGACTCTATCCTTGTCCCTGGCGGGCGTGCAGGGGGTGTCCGGAGCCGTGGTCAGCCTGACGCCCCACTGGATTTCGGGGCCCCTTCTGCCCAGCCTTGTCGGAGTCGCCGGGCTA
>JBFJVP010000455.1:0-1975 GCA_041624075.1 Thermoplasmatota archaeon
GCTGGTGGTTTCCGGGTTGATGAGCAGCATCCGACCGCCCAGCGCGTAGAGCGCCAGCGTTCCGTGGCTTGCCGCGAACTGGGAGCCCCCTGGGACAAACTCCGAAGGCGCCTGGCCACCTGTCAGAAGAGTCGGATCGTCCTCTGCCAGGATGCCACCAATCGGGAGTCCTTCACGGGTAAGCCATGCGGCCGCATACTGGTACTGCCGGGCATCAGCGGTGCGGCCGCACGCACAGAGGGCTTGGCCAGTGACCACGAGGCCATTTGGCATCATCGTGACCACGAGGGGAATGAATTGCAGTGCGTCGCCGGTGTAAGGACTGGATCGCAGCACGGAACCGCCAGTTCCATGCACGGAGGCGGTGGGCCCGGAGTAGAACAGGCGCGTGTCCAGCCGACGCACCCAGTTCTCCTGGCCGCTTTTCAGGTCGATGCTGACGATTGCGTGGTCGTTGGTGTTCGGCGCAATGAAGGCTGCCACGATCTCGCCGGTGTGCGGATCGACGGCGGTGCCATGACACCGCCAGAATTGACCGATTACGGTGACGGGGCCAGCCGCTGGATCGACGCGGCCCTCGGGACGGTACGACCACAGCAATTCGAGTGAGTTGGCGTCGTACGCCAACAAGCCACCGGTGTCGGTCCCCATGCTGCACACCAACAGCATTTGGGTGGCTTCCACGTACGCGCTGACGATGCCGTAACGGCAGCCCTCCAGCGGCGCCCTCAGGGGCACAGGGTTGCGGGGATCCTGCAAGCGCAGCAAGTAACAATCGCCGTCGTAGGACGTGATTGCAAACAAGCCGTCCCCGGTCATGGCCATGAACGCATTCTGGTACATGAGCCCCGCAAGCTCCTCCGACGCGTTCAGGATGCTTCCGGTGGCAACCACGTCAAAGGGGCCAGCGGGGACATCGACGGTGCCCGACCGGCCGGCGTCCCCGGCAAGCTGCCCCAGGGCAACCGCTGGCGTGGGCAACAGAAGCCCCAGGAGCAAGATCGACGCCCAACGTACCCGTCGCACGACAAGCCACCCTTAGGGCAGGCGTTAAGCGTTGCTGGAGGCCCCATGCTCCGGCCCCGCCGTCGAGCTGCGGCGCGACACCGTTATGCGGTCCCGCTGCTGGCCGGCACCGTGGAGCGGTTCTGGGAGTTCCTGCACCAGTTCAAGGCTGACCGGCGGCTGGTCGCCGCCCTGATGCTGGCCAACCTGGCAGGCATCGTGTTCGGCTACTACTATTACTGGGACGTGGGGCAGTTCAACCCCGCCACAACGTGCACCGTCGACCACTCCGGCGACTCCTGCTACGACGCGCCGTGGTGGTGGCCCTTCCTGGCGGACAGCCCCAACGCCGTCCTGCTCCTGTCCATCAGCCTGCTGCTGTACCAGTTTGGCCGCCGCAGCCGACTCCTGGACAGTCTCGCGTTCATAGCCAACATCCAGGTCGGCTTGTGGACCACGTTCCTGTTTCTCAGCTACCCCGACCAACTGGGAACCTGGGACTGGGGCAGCACCAACAACATCCTGTTCTTCGCCCACATGGGCATGCCCCTGGAAGCCCTCGTCCTCGCCCGGGACCTACGCAACGACCCCATCCCGTGGTGGATGGCCGGCGCAGTCGTGGCCTGGTTCGGCGCCAACCTCGCATTCGACTACCTTGGCGACCCGTGGCCCCACATCCACCCCGCCCCCTTCATCGACGGACACCAGGCGCTGGGGCCGTACACCACCATCATGACCACCGTGGTCGTGGCAGCATGGTTCGCCTTGGTTTGGCCGGGCTTGACCCGGGTGCGCCACGCCACCCGTGCCCGCGAGGGTGAAGCCACTCGCCCAGAACCCTAATGTGTTGCAGGCCGTGGGCGCGGCCGTGAAGGGCCTCGCATTGCTGGTGCTGCTCGCCGTTGCCGTGCCCGGCGTGGCGCAAGTGGAGCCTCAGCCGGGGCCGGCGCTGAGCGTTCTGGTTCATCAC
>JBFJVP010000456.1:0-1966 GCA_041624075.1 Thermoplasmatota archaeon
AGGACTTCGTCGACCGGGCGCGTTACGCCCGCAAAGCCCTGGGCGGCGGCATGCGCCAGGCGGGCATGATTGCTGCTGCGGGCCTGGTGGCCGTGGAGGACATGGTGGATCGCTTGGCTGAGGATCACGCTAACGCCCGGGCGCTGGCGGCTGGTTTGGCGGAGCTGCCCCGCCTGAAGGTGGATTTGGATTCGGTTCAGACCAACATGGTGATGGTGGATACGTCGGCCACCGGCTTGCGGGGCCCCGAGTTCTGCGAGGCGCTGGACGCGGCGGGCGTGCGCTGCCTGCCCCGCGACGCCGGTTACACGGCCCGCTTCGTGACCCACCGGCACATCAGCGACGCGGACATCCCAGAGGCTCTGGAGCGAGTGGGCCGCTGGCTGCAGCAGGCTGTTTGATCTCCAGGCGCCCTGATCAAAGGGGAGGAACACCCCTGCAATTCCATGGGCGGGGGTCGATGAACCGCGGGGGCGGAGGCGGCTGGATGGCCGACGGCGCTCCCTTAACGCGGGTTCGGGCCGCCCCTTGCTGGCGTTTTCTTACCACGTGCCGGCGAGTTGCTGTTGGGGACTCATCATGTCACGCCAACGGCCCAGAATGGCCTTGCATCTACGCTTTGTCGGGATTTCCCTGATCCTATGGTCACTACTGGCTCTGGTTGGAGGCTTGGTGTTGGCCAGCCGGGCCGGCGTTGACATGTTGACCACCGTGGCGTTGATGGCGGCGGCGTTTGTGCCCGTTGCCCTGTTTGCGGGCATTGCCCTGTTGACCAACATTTCCTGGGGCCGACCGTGGGCGATTGCGGCGTGCGTCATGGCGCTGCCTGTCCTTCCGCTGGGCACGGCAGTCGGCGGATACGGCTTGTGGGTCCTGACGCACGCTGACACCGTGGCCCTGTTTACTGCTCGCCGCATGGCGGCATCGAGCCGCACGGGCTAAAGGGGATCAACCGGCTTGGCGCGTGTGCCCGAGATCACCTGCCGCTTTGCGGACTGCCACGTGTTTCGCGTGCTGCCGGACGGCGTCGACCAGTGGCTCATCATGAAGCGCGCGCCCAACATCCTTCTGGGCGGAACCTGGCAGATGGTGCAGGGTCACATCGAAAACGGGGAGACCGCGTACCAAACGGCCTATCGCGAGTTGCGCGAGGAGACCGGCCTGGTACCCCTGAACTTCTACCAGGCCAGCTACGTCAACCGCTTCTACCTGGCCAACTCGGACCAAATCATCCTCAGCCCCGTGTTTGCCGCCCGCGTGGCCGACGACGCCCAGGTCGTGCTGTCGGAGGAGCACACCGACTACCGGTGGGTGGACCACAAGGAGGCTCTAGCCAACTACCCCTGGCCAGGCCAGCGCAAGAGCCTCCAGATCGTGCGCGAACAGTTCGTCCTCAACGAGCCGCGACCAGAGAGCCTGCTGGATGAACTGCTGCGCCACCCCTACGTTGATCGACGGGCCGCCGAGGACTTGTAGGCGGCGCGACGAAGGAGGACGGCGGGCCCCCGGGGCTGGGGGCGGGGCGGCCTTGGCGGTGTGCTGGGGCCGTGCCAAAGGCCAGCAAAGTGGCGGAGGCCTAAACCCCTGGCCGGGCAGCCTGCTCCAACCGCCCCGCCGCGACCGCCATCATCAACCCCGTGACCCAAAGCGGAGCCGTCACGAGCAGGACTCCCAGCAGACCCGGCGCTCCGACGGCCGAGACCACCACGACCATTGCGCCGGTGAGCAGGAGTCCTCCCACGCTGCCCGTGGCGATTGCCTGAATCCTGGCGCGGGTGGGTAGGCCGGCCTGGTCCTGGTAGGCGGCGCGGCGCAACGCGGCGAAGCCAATGAGGACGATGGCGAAGGGCACGTAAGCCACCCATAGGCCGAGTGGAAGCCAATCCACGGCGCTGGTGCGGGGCAGCTCCGGCGCGAAGGTTGTCACGAAGGGGCCTAGCAGGAGCAGGAAGGATGCGAATTGGAG
>JBFJVP010000457.1:0-1901 GCA_041624075.1 Thermoplasmatota archaeon
GACGACCCCCCCGAAATGCAACCCCACAGCGAAGCCCCAGAAGCCACACAAACCACGCCCGGCCTGGCAGCAATCACCACACTGGCTGTTGTCGCCTTGCTCGCCTACCGCCGACAAACCTCCTGAGGCCCATCGAAGGCGACGATCGCCGGCGATGCCCGGCAGGCGTGCCCGATCCCCTCGCCATGGACCACGATTGACCGCCCCGCAGGTGCCTTTCCAGCCCCCCTCGACATGCTCTTCACACGCGCCTGAATGGGCCTTGTGTGCCGTTTGATGAAGGCCTCGCCCAACGCATCCGCGACGCCACCCCCAGCAGCGTCGAATGGACGGAGAAGCGCATGTTTGGCGGCTTGGCATTCATGTTTCGGGGGCACATGACGTGTGGCATCGTTGGCGACGACTTGATGCTGCGCTTGGGCGACGAGGCCCAGGAGGCGTTGCGGGAGCCCCACACGCGGCCGATGGATTTCACGGGCAAGCCCATGCGGACCATGTTGTACGTGTCACCCGAGGGCGTGGCGGATGATGACCAGTTGCGCGCGTGGATCGAGCGGGCGTTGGCGGTCAACCAGAGGCAGCCGGCCAAGTGACGCGGGTTAGTAGAGGTCGCTGAGGTTGATCTTGCGCCAGTTGGCGCCGTGCACGAACAGCTCGGTCCACAAGTCGTAGACGAGTTGTTCGGCGGGCGCTTGGAACGTGCCGGCCAGGGGGTGCTTCGCCATGGCTTGGGGGCTGACGAGTTTGGCTGCTTCGGCCTCGAAGCGATCCATGACCTTGGGGCTGGTGGCGCGGCCGGCGGGCACCTTGGGGCGCCACAGCAAGTCCCGGGGCAGTCCCTTCTCGCCTAGTCGTTCCAGACCCTTGCGCAGTACCCATTTCTCGGTTCCTTCGTGGAGCTTCCAGGCCCACGGCACGGCGCGGCTGGCCTGCTGCTGGGGCTTGCTGAGAAAGGGCACGCGGACCTCGAGGCTGCTGGCCATGGAGTTGCGGTCGACGAGGCGCAGTTGGAAGTTGTTGAGTTGGCCCTGCTGGTCCCATTCCGCCAGGGCGCTGCCGCTGGTGTGGTTCTGCAGGACTTGGACTGACAAGTGTTCCAGGTGGGCGGGGCAGGAGGCGCGCAGGCGAGCGAGGCGTTCGCGGGCGAGGGCGCGGGGGTCCCGGTACCGATTGTAGCCGCCCCACAATTCGTCGCTGCCTTGGCCGCACAAGCCCACGGTCACGGTCTTGCGCATGAATTCGAACAGTGGCAGGAAGAAGAATTCGGTGTAGTTGATGTTCTCGTTGTGCCAGGTGTATCGGGGCATGTCGGCCACGACGCGGTCCAGGTCAAACGTGGTCTCGCGGTGGTCGGTTCCCAGGTGTTCTGCCAGGCGGCGGGCTGCCTTGAAGTCCTCAACGTCCTCGGATTCGGCGATGGTGAACGTGTGGATCGGGGAGTCCGAGAGCAGGCGCTGGTGCACGGTGGCCACGGCCGCCGAGTCGAGGCCGCCGGACAGGATGACCCCCAAGGGCACGTCGGAGAGCAGCTGCTCCCGCACCGAGTCGACGAAGCGATCCTCGATGGCGGCCGCTGCCGCCTCGGGGGAACCGAAGGCCTCGGCGGGCACCTGGTAGTAGGGTTGCCAGGCCACGTCACGGCACGAACCGTAGCCCTTGGAGTCCCGCGAGGGCGAGGAGACCGACGGGGTGGGCAGGCGCGCCCACGTTCCCGGGGGCAACTGGTGCACGTCCTTGAACAGGGTCGCCTGGCCGGTCAGGAATTCCAAGCCGGCGCGCTCCTTGATGCGATCCAGATCCGGCGTCGGCTGAACGTCGGGGTGGAGCAGAAGCGCCTTCTGTTCGCTGGCAAACAGGAACTCGCCGCCGGCTCCAAAGGCGTAGTAGAACGGCTTGATGCC
>JBFJVP010000458.1:0-1892 GCA_041624075.1 Thermoplasmatota archaeon
AACAGTGGAGAAGTTGGGGGAAGAGAACCTGGGTTCCTGTCGCTAGTGAACGGTTCTTACGGAACGCGCTCAGGGTAGCAAGGAGCCATCACGCAGGTGTGCTTGATCTTGCAGTCCGAGTCGGAGCCGTAGATGCAGGGCGGGTCGCGGGCGTTGGGCAGCTCAAGGCCGGGGAGCGGGCCGTCGCATTCGCGAACGCAGTGAATCTCGTCGCGGGCGTCTGCAAACTCGGCAACGGGGGAGCTCGTCAGGGTTAGCATGGCCATGGCCAGCACGGCAAGGGAAACCTTGGAAAACATGGTGTTCGCCTGGTTTCGGCCAGTGGCCGTGCGTGAAATATGCTTTGGACAGTAGAACCACGTGGTTGCATGACGCCGTCGCTCGGTTGAAGGAAAAACGATTGGCGTGCGAGGGCCAGTGCCCAGGGCCAGTGTTCGGAGCCAATGCCCGGGGCCAGTGTCAGGAGTCAGGGTCCGGAGCCATGGCGGAGGCGCCGGAGTCAAGGGTTTGGGGCCGAGCCCTCGCGTTTGCAGCCGGGCAACCCCTCCTCGGCTAACCCGATTCAGGCACTTGACTGGGCAAAGGCCGCCGCCGCTCGGGGTCCTTTTGCAAGAGGCGTTCCAGCAACTGGTTGGCATCCCCGGGGGCGTCAATGGGCAGGTCGACGGGGTCTTCAAGGATGGCAGCGCGGGCGTCGAAGTCGGGCAAGCCCGCCGTGTCCATGGGCATGCGGCCCGTCAGGGCGCGGTACAGGACGACACCGAAGCTCCACCAGTCGGTGGCAGGCGACAAGGGCCGTTCGGCCGCTTGCTCTGGACTCATGTACGCAACTGATCCCCGCAAACCTGCGCCGGTTGCTTCGGGTTCCGCCCCAGCGGCGATTCCCAGGTCCGCCACGATCCAGCGCTTGCCATCGTACAAGAGGTTGGCCGGCTTGATGTCCCGGTGGATCAAACCGGCCGCGTGGATGGCGTGCAATCCCGATGCCACGTCCCGCGCCAGGGCGCGCACTTGGGGCCAAGTCATGGTGCCGCGCGCCAGGCGCTGCTGTAGGCTGCCGCCCGCCGCGTAGCTCAGGATCAGGGCAAGGCCATCGCCAGCTTCCTCGGTGCCCAGCACCTGGATGACGTTTGGGTGGTCCAGCTTGGCCAGCAGCGTGGCTTCACGCCTCAGTGCCTCACGCCCCGCAGGCCCCGCGAACTTGATCACCACCAGGCCCCCCGTTCGGCGGTCCCTGGCCAGCCACGTGGCGATCGTGCCACTGCGGCCCAGCAAGGCCTTCAGAACATAGCGCTCCAGCACAGTAGCGCCCGGGATTGCCATGTGGGCCGGATCGGCGGGCCCGTAGCCGGAACTGGCGCCGCGCCCACGGGCGTCCTGCTCGACGGCCGCCAAGTCGAGCAATTGTCGCCGGGCGGCCAGGTATTGGGGCGTCGGGGCCACCCCCGGCAGAGCAGCCTCTGCCAGGCGACGCGATAGCCGCTGCACATGAGCCAGCAGCAGCAGTAACGCGAGCACGGCAATCAGCTCAATGGCCGCTGCGGCCCGCGGGGGCAAGAGACGGTCCCCGGCGGTATCAGCCAGCAGAAGCACGGCGGCGGCGATGCCTAGCGTGGTGCCGTGCTGGAGGCTCCACTTGACGCGCAGGTCGATGCCAAAAAGCCGGTGGCGCAGCAACGCATAGGCCAGCATGGCGGGCTGGGCCAACAGGAACACGGCATCGGCGTAGCCAAGCACGGGCAGGGTTTCGCTAACCGTGAGCGCCACTTCCGCAACGGCTACCGCGGGGGCTGCGACGAGGGCCCCAAGGTATGCCCGGGCGCCCGGCACCGACGATCGCACCGCCAACCAGCACTCCCGCCCGAGAAGAAGCGCAAACGGCACGCCGGGCG
>JBFJVP010000459.1:0-1890 GCA_041624075.1 Thermoplasmatota archaeon
CCAACGGCGACGCGGAGTTGGTTACGCGGGCGATCATGGGCATCCGGGACGCCGTGCCCGGCCTGGAGCGCACGGTTTCCTTCGACTTGCAGCCCTACCACCACGTCTTCGCGGCCGGCCACCAAATGGAGGTTCGAGTCGCCACATCCGACTTCCCGGCGTACCTGCCCTACCCCGCCCAGCAGGGCTTTGCGTTGCTCACAGGCGAAGGCGGCAGCCAGATTCGGGTGCCCATCGGCCCAGCCACCTAGCCACCCAACGGCTCGCCCGGGCACCCGACGCCCCCACTCACTAGCATAAACGTATTCAAAATAAGGATGCGTTGATGGATTGGTGGTTCACGTTGCGCGCATCCTACACCGTTCTCGCCCTCACACTCCTCGCCCTGCTGGCCCCCGTCGCGCCCGCACAGCCACTTCCAGAACAACCCCCCGAAGGCGCCATCGTTGCCCCCACAGGAAACAGCGCCCAAGACGTCCGCGCAACCCTGCAAATGAGCGCCGCGACGTGGTACAACGACCGGGACGGCGACAAGATCTTCGACACACTGGAGCAACGCTTCGACGGCGCCCCTGGAATCACCCAACGAACCATCGTCACGTTCGTCGAAGGAACCAACGTGAGCCAAGCAGTGGCTGAAATCGACTCGCTGATCGAAAACTTCGCACCCCGCTACATCTACCACCACTTCGGCGGGTTGGCCGCCGACCTCAACCGCGACGACGCCTACGTCCTGGCCGGCTTGTCCAACGTTCGTCAAATCGAATTCAGCCAGGCAGGGCTTCCCGAACTGGACTCGGCCACCCAAACCATGGGCGTGCGCGCCGTGCAGGATCTCCTGCGCCCAGCGAGGCAGCCGCCCGCCCTGCCCCCCGGCATCGACGGTCGCGGCGTGGTCATTGCCATCATGGACAGCGGCTTCGACGGGCACCACGTCGATCTTGCAGGCAAGTTTCTCCGTTTCATCGACTGGTCCGACGGCGGCCGCGAAGTGTTCCCCTACGACTCCAGCAACCACGGCACCCACGTCGCCTCCATCGCCGCAGGCCTGGGCATCGGCGACCCCGCGTACACGGGCGTGGCCCCAGGCGCCGACTTGGTCGGATTTCGCATCGCCAGCAACGACACCAAGGCGGCCGCCATCGCCAGCGTCGACTGGATCCTGGGTCACCCGGAGCAGGGCGTGCGCATCTCAACCATCAGCTACGGGTTTGGCCCAACCGTCGACGGCACCGACGCCCTCGAGCTCGCCATGGACCAACTCTGGGAATCGGGCGTGGTGGCCTTCAAATCCAACGGCAACGGCGGGCCTGCACGGCAAACCGTCACGATTCCCGGCGGCGCGCGCGGAATCCTGGCCACCGGAGCCATCTACGATCCCGGAGAGAGCGGATTGCGCATCTACGAGCGCAGCAGCAGGGGACCAACGGCCGACGGCCGCATCAAACCGGACATTACCGCCCCGGGCGCGCTCATCATGGCCGCTTCCGAGGGCACCGTCAACGGGTACCGCAACGGCACGGGAACCAGCATGGCCAGCCCCTTTGCAGCCGGCGTCGCGGCCCTCATGATAAACGCCGACCCCAATTTGGCGGCCGCCGATGTGCGGCGCATCCTTGAACAAACCGCGTGGGACCACGGCCCCCCAGGGCCCGACATTGACTGGGGCGCCGGTCGCATCGATGCCCTGCGCGCGGTGCAGCAAGTGCTGCTGGAGCGAGCCATCCGGGAGCATATCCCGTGGCCAGAGGTCGCGGCCTGGAACGTCACCGGCCCGCGCCACTTGGGCGAAGCGTACGACCGCCTAGCAGGACCCGCAGCAGAGGGCTCGTTCGAGGTTCTGGAAGCAGGCCACTCCATGGGCTTGACCATCATCACCGACGGCATCGA
>JBFJVP010000460.1:0-1847 GCA_041624075.1 Thermoplasmatota archaeon
GTGCCCGCGGGCCAGACGTTCCACACCTGGTACGGTTACTCATCCCCCGGCTACGTCGAATACGACTTCGAACAGGACGGTGGCCCCCGCTATCACAAGGAGCGCGGCCTGAGCTTCGAGGTGGACTTGGACACCAAGGCGCCCGCCTCCGTGTACTGGTACCTGGAATCCCAGGCGTTGTCCGGAGAGACGCGGCCGGCCGGGGTGGATCCCAACCAGGCGCCCGTGCCAGTGCCCAACGTGGCGATCCGGGCAACGCTTCGCACGGGGGACGACGTCTCGGTGGGCGATGCGGCATTCAACGCGGGCCAGATCATCGCCCAGGGGCAAACCGAGCCGGTCCTGATGAGCCCGCACACGGTGGACAGCGCCGACCACGTGACATACGCCGAAGTGGACGGACGGCATGTGTACGGTTTCCGAGTGGATTTGTCTTACGAGGCCTCGCGCATTCCAGCCGACGAGTCGTTCAACCTCCGCATGGACGTGTTCATGGAGGATCCCACGGGGACGTGCGCTGGTCCCGGCGCGGGGTCCGGCGGGGCGGACGCCTACGTCATGCCAAACACGGTTCGCGTGCATACCAGTCCGGAGCATCGGCCCCGCATGGAGCTCAGTGTCCTGAACCCCCTGCGCATCGATTACCTGCATCCGCAATTCGTTGGCGAAGAGCTGGTCATCCATGCCGGCATCAACAGCCCCTGGGGCAGTTACGATGTGGATGAGGCGGGCGGCCTGGATTTGACAATCGTCGGCCCCTCCGAGGCGACGAGCCTGGAACAGGTGGCGCTGGTGACCCCGGGCATCTATCACCACAACCAGCACCAGGAGGCGGTGGAGGCTGTGTGGGCGTGGCCGTACCTGGCGGATAACGCCGCCGGGGGCATCTACACGATCAAGTTGACGGCGTGGAACGATCAGCGCACCGCCTACGCGGAGGCCATGGCCCAATTTGAGATGGGAAAGACCCGCAAGGTGTGTACGTCGGGCGCCGAGCCGGAGTGCCAGGTGCTTCCCGCCATGGGTTCGGGCGATCAGGCGGTTCCGGGCGTGTCGCTGGCATGGCTGTTGGCCCTGGTTGGCGCAGCCGGTGCCGGGCGGCGCGCCTGGCGGTAGCGTCACTACGAAGGGCGGTAGCGACTACCAGACTACGAACCTGATAGTCTAATACTACAGCCTGCGTAGTCATTCTTGTGTCTGCAACAGCCATCCTCCAATCCAGGCCCACTCACGCGCCCGTCGACGACCGCTTCGTTGCACGCGCCAGCGGCTACGCCTTCGACCCCCAAGCCATCGAACCAACCGTCCTCCACAGCCTCTTCGAAGCTGCACGCTGGGCCCCCAGCAGCTTCAACGAACAACCCTGGCGCTTCCACATCGCCACCAGCGGCCCCGAACGCGAGCGTCTCAACCAAGTCGTCATGGAAGGCAACCGCACCTGGAGCGACGCCGCCCCAGCCTTGATCTTCGTCGTGGCCAAGAACACCTTCAGTGAGCACAGCTTCGCCGGCAAAATGGGATTGGCCGGCAACCCCAACCGCCACGCCGCCTTTGACACCGGCGCCGCCACCATGCAACTGATCCTGCAAGCCCACGAACACGGCCTCATCAGCCACGCCATGGGAGGCATCGACGTGGACGCCGCCCACGAGGCCCTCGGCCTTGACGACCAACACACCGTGATCTGCGCCCTGGCCGTCGGCTACCCCGGCGACCCCGCCGACCTTCCACCCCAACTCAGGGAGCGCGCCCAACGGGGCCCAAGCCAACGCTTGGCGGCCGCCGACACCGTCACCTGGCTACAACAGGCCTGAAATGGCAACACCCGTCGCAAGCGCCGTGACCAA
>JBFJVP010000461.1:0-1774 GCA_041624075.1 Thermoplasmatota archaeon
CCACGGTTATGTGGGATTTGGTTGGCTTGGCACACGCCAGGGCCTGTCTAGCAGTTGGGAGGAAGCTGGGAAACCGGCGCGAATGCTCCAAGAAGCTGTTGGCAGTCGGACGCTCATGGACTTCTCGGGCAAACGCGTGCTGGTAACGGGGGCCACGGCCGGAATCGGAGAAGCGACGGCGCAGGCCTTTGCCGCCGCAGGGGCTGCCGTTGTGCTGGTTGGCCGCCGAGAAGACCGCCTGGCGGCACTGGCCGAGCGATTGGCCGCCTCGGGGGCAACGGTGCAGACGCTGCGCCTGGACATCGCAGATCGGGCAGCGGTAGAAGCAGCCGCCCAGGCGGAGCCAGGAATCCTGGACGTGGACATCCTGGTCAACAACGCCGGCTTGGCGCGGGGCACCGACCCCCTTCAGGCCGCCAGGGCCTCGGACTGGGAAGAGATGGTCAACACCAACATCCTTGGCCTGCTGTACCTGACGCGGCTGGTCGCACCCAAGATGGAGGCGCGGGGGGACGGCCACATCGTCAACCTCGGCAGCGTCGCCGGCCGATGGGTCTACCCTGGCGGAGGGGTCTACTGCGCCACCAAGTTCGCCGTTCGCGCCTTATCCGAGGGCCTGCGACTGGATCTGCACGGCAGCGGCGTGCGCGTCACCAACATCGAGCCCGGCCTCGTGGAGACAGAGTTCAGCATCGTCCGCTTCGCGGGTGACGAGGACCGCGCCGCCAAGGTCTACGAGGGCACCCGTGCCTTGACGCCCCGGGATGTGGCAGACACGATCCTGTGGTGCTGCGCCAGGCCATCCCACGTCAACGTACAGGAGCTGGTGCTCTTCCCCACCGACCAGGCAAGCGTCACTCGCGTTCACCGCACCCGGTAGCCGTCTACTCCAGGCAATCAGCTTGCTCGTAGTCCGCGACGGCAATGGTGGCAGACGCTCTCCATGTGTGGGGCGGCTGACCCAAGTGCTGGGCAAACGCGCCCTCAATGCCTCGGATGTTTAGGTTACTCATGCAGTGAACCGGGTTGCCCACAGCGCCCACCTCCTCGGGGTAGGCAGCCACCATCAAGTCTGCAAACGGCTGCACCTCGTTGACGTGCGCCAAGCCCAGGCAGTGACCGATTTCGTGGCCCGCCGTGAAGAACATGTCCTCGTAACTGAGGCTCGCATCCCGATGCATGGCGACACTGATCTGGCACGGTCGGTTGCTCGCGAAGGCCATGCCCAGTGATCCAGCGTGGCTCTCGGCCGGCACGATGATGATGTCGGCTCCGGGGCCCACCGGCCCGTCGCGCCCGCCGACGGTCGTGGTGAGCACTAATGCGTCGCGCAGCCAAGGCGCAGCAAACTGGGCGATGGCCCGCCGCCAGCCCTCCACCGCGTCCTCCATGGCCTCGACGTACAGGTTGTCCCATGGGTGGGCTTGGTCGGCGTCGCCGTTGCCAAGGGAGCGGCCGTCGTTGGCTAGCGGGCCGTGGCCCGGTGGTACGATGTGCACATCCAGCTGGCTGCGATTCCATTGGGTGATGACATCCTGTCGGTAGGTGGGTTGTGCGGAACCCAGCGTGGCCACGAGCATCGCTGCCACAACGAGTGCCGCCAACGCGCCTTGGGCTGCCCGAGTTGCCATGAACCCGTCATCGCGGCGGAGCGCTTAGGGTTTGGCTGGGCCCGTGGCTGCGGTCGCCCTATCACGCTGCAGGCGCGCTAGTCGCGCTTGGGAATCTTGGCAGCCTGGAATTGCTCCGCCTCTGTTGAGCCTTCCATGGCCAG
>JBFJVP010000462.1:0-1763 GCA_041624075.1 Thermoplasmatota archaeon
CCGCCGCCAGTTGGCGCGCCCGCTCCATTTGCAGGGCGGTGCCCATCAGGATGAGTCGGGTTCCCGGTGCCAGGATGAAGCTGGGGTCGTAGCGGCGCGGCCTCGTCTGGGCCTCGGCGCGACACACGCCCACGACCAGCGCGCCGGTGGCTCCCCGAACATCGATGCTGCCCAGAGACTCGTCGGCCCACGGACTGGCCGCCTCAATGGTGACCTCCTCGACTTCCGCGAGCCTGCTCTGTGCGCTCAGCCGCAGTGCCTCACCGTGACTGACGACCAGCGCTTCCGCGTGCTCAATTTGGGCCGGCTCCCCCATGAGGACCAGGGTGTCTCCCGGCAGCAACACTTCGTCCGGCTTGGGGTTGACGATTTCACGGCCTCGTCGCTGGATGACGGCCACCAGTACACCGGTCAACTCGGCCAAGCGGCTGCCCCGGATCGTTTGCCGCGCAATGGGTGAGTCGGGCGGAATGCCCACGCCGACCACTCGCACACCCCAGGGGTAGTTGCGCATGGCACGATCCAGCAGATCCGTGGCCTCGGTTTCATGGCCCAAGACGCGGGTGATGGCGGTCTCAAGGGCATCGTGGAAGCTCACCAGTTGTCGCCACGCCAGTGCAGCCACCACGACGGCGAGCAACGCCCCCACGGCCAGCACCGGCCAGGCAAAGGGCGCACTAAGCGTCACGGGAATCAGCACCAATACGGCCGTCAGGGTCACCACGGCATCCACCAGCCGCGTCCGCACACGCCCGGCGCCGGCACGTTCTCCGGGGCGCAGGCCAACCAGGGCCCACACGAGGTCGCGGTACGCTCGGTAGCTTCCGCGTACCAAGGGAATCGCCACTGCCAGGCTCAAGCCCACCACGCCTCCGGCCACCACGGTGGGGTTCATTTCCGCCAACTGCTCCTGCAACACCGGGACCGCCCACGCGGTGATGAACAACAGGCCTGCCACGAAGAGCAGGTTGGCGACTAGGCGCCGCGTGTGCCGCCGGACAGGGTTGCCGGGCGTGCGGGCGCCCTGGCCGGCGCGTCGCAGCGCCTGCACCACCCAGATGCCCAGGTTGCGCGCCCCCGTGGGCAGCTTGTATTGTAGCCGCGCCACTTGGTTCGTGCGCACGAGCAAGAGGGGCGACACCACCAACAGGATCAGCAGAGCGCCGACAATCGTGGGGCGCATGGTGGGGTGGGCGATGCCGCCGGCTTCCGCAACGCCCAGCAGGATGAGGCTGAATTCCCCGATGGTTCCAAGTGAGAAACCGACGCCCAGGGAATCCACGAGGCGCAGGCCGCTGCCAGTTGATGCTGGCACATGCACGATCAGCTTGGCGGTCAGGAAGACCCCTGCCACCGCCAACGTCATGAAAGGCGAGGCGGCCAACTGGGCCACGTCGACGGCCATGCCCGTGGCCAGGAAGAAGACCGCCAGGGCCAAGTCGCGCACGGCGGAAAGGGAATTGCGAACCAGGTAGCGGCTGCCGGCCTCGGCAGCAACCACGCCCGCTGCCAGCGCGCCCAGCTCCGCAGAGCCCACCAGGTGCCCCATGTAGCCCGCGCCAAGCACGAATGCCACCGTCAGCAGTACCACCAACTCGTGCTGGTGTTGCCGCGTCACAGCGTCAAGCACCCGGGGAACCACAAGCAGCGCCAGGCTCGCCATCAGGATCAAGGCAAACACCAGTCGCCCCATCGCCTCCAGGGGGGCCAACCATGAACCCTCGCCGGAACCGCCTGCCAGGCCAACCAGGATGGCCAGCAAG